>NZ_JBAKHL010000076.1:0-30704 GCF_036902715.1 Micromonospora sp. CPCC 205546 | reverse complement strand
GGATCGTGTTCATCGCAGATGCTCCATTCGGGGGTCGGCACCCGCACCGAAAGGGGGATTCGGCTGTGCGGATGCAAGCACCGTCCGGCGCCCAAGAACCTCAAAGGGGGGAAGTCAACAACGGGCGGTACCCGCAGGGGCGGGGGATGCCCTCCACGTCGGCCCGTGACCATGTGTAACCACGCCCGGCCCGCCACCATTCCCGGGGACCCGGGCCCACCAGCACGCCCGGCGGCCAGGCCCTACTCGGCCGTACGCAGGGTGTAACGACCCCGCCCCGCCCACGATTCCGCCCCCACGATGCCCCCGACCACACCCCGAACCAGACAGCCCGGCACCGATGACCTGACAAGACACGAGCCGACCCGACCCCTTCGGACAGCCATGCCCAAACGGAACACCTCACGCGGACGGCCTGATCGGCGCGGACGGCCTGATCGGTGAGCCGCCGCGGAGATCTTGGTAGACGGCGGCCCCGGAGGGGCGCCTTCTTGCCAGGATCGCTGCGGAGTAGTCACCCGCCCGGCAGCGGCAGCCGGAACGGGCGGGCATCCGGGGAGGGTGCCCACCAATCGGACGCCGGGCCGGATGCGGTTCCTTCGGTACGGACGGGACCGGCCGGCCCCCGATGCGGGGACCGGCCGGTGTCACGGGGTTGTCACCAGAGCTGGGAGACGATGTCCGCCGCCTGCTCCTCCCACTGTGCGTACGCGAAGGGGTAGGCCGAGACCTGCACGGTCTGCGCCGCGGAGGTCAGCGGCAGGTCCTGCCAGCCGTCCACCTCCTTCAGCGCCCGGAAGAACGCCTGCGAGGCGTACTCGGGGTCGGTGATCTGGTCGGGCGAGCCCCAGCCCGACGACGGGCGCTGCTGGAACAGGCCCTGCGAGTCGTGGTCGTTGTACGCGCCCAGGTGGCCGAGGTTGTAGAGCTTCGACTCCTGCAGCGAGGTGGCGATCCCGATGACCGCGCCCCGCTCACCCACGCCGGTCTCCTTGGCCTCCTCGACGATGGCCCTGGCGTTGGCGAGCTGCGCGTCGTCGAGCGGGACGCGCGACTGGGCGCCCTGCACGCCGTGCGGGATGAGCTTCTCCCGGCCGGGCCTGTCGGCGGACGGCCTGGTGGTGGTGCCGCCCG
Organism: Micromonospora sp. CPCC 205546; assembly: GCF_036902715.1. Taxonomy (NCBI): domain Bacteria; kingdom Bacillati; phylum Actinomycetota; class Actinomycetes; order Micromonosporales; family Micromonosporaceae; genus Micromonospora; species Micromonospora sp. CPCC 205546. The sequence continues at coordinate 29,570 of NZ_JBAKHL010000076.1, read as the reverse complement.
TGGTCAGCGCCGACTCCTCGGCCGCGCCCGGCCTGCCCTTGCCGGTCGCCTGCTCGATCGCCGCCACCGCACCCTCGTGGGGCGTGGCGGTGACCGGGGCGGCCACGGCCGTCGGCCCGAAGGCGAGGCCACCGAGGGCGGCGACGCCCGCCACGCTCAGCGCGATCTTGCGGTTCGGGTCCTTCGAGTCCTTCGCGATGGCCGGGAGCCATCGAGTGAAGTCGTGCTTCACGATGGTTGCCCTTTCGGTCAGGCGAAGCGCTCCCTGGATGAGCACTCCTGGAGGGGGAACTTCCGCGCCGGACGGGGTTTCGGCTCCGGCGGTACGGGGGACACAACCAGCTCGGACCTGTCGGTCATTCCGGATATGCGCCAGCCTCGTCCGGCTGTGACCCAGCTCGCCCGGCGTTCGTGACGAACAGGCACTGGGCGGGCGGTTCCCGGCCCGTGCGGTGCCGGGTGGGCGCCGGAGCGACACCGGTGTTTCACCCGGTGGGCCCCCCTCGGTACGGGCGATTACAGTAGGGACGCCAAGTGCGGGCGACGAGTGACTGGTGGTGCCGTGGTCGAGCAGATGACCCTGGGTGGCCATGTCTGCCGGACCGTCGCCCCGTCGGCCGCCGGGATCGCGCGAGCGCTGCGCGACGGTCGCTGCGGGCGGCCCGCATGAGCGGCACGCGATCCGAGGTGTGCGACGCCTTCGTACACGAGGGGTTCTTCTACCACGACGCGGACGCCCTGCTCGCGGGCACGGTGCCGTTCATCACCGACGGGCTCGCCGCCGGGGAGCCCGTGCTGGTCGCGATGCCCGACGCCAACCTGCGGCTGGTGCGCGCCGCGGTCGGACGCGCGGACGCCGTGCGCTGGGCCGACATGACGCGGGCCGGCCGGAACCCGGGCCGGATCATCCCATGGGTGTTGCAGGCGTTCATCGAGCAGCACGCCGGCCGCCGGGTGCGGATCATCGGCGAGCCGATCTGGGCCGGGCGCAGCGACACGGAGTACCCGGCGTGCGCCCAGCACGAGGCACTGATCAACATGGCGTTCGCCGGCCGCGAGGCGACCATCCTCTGCCCGTACGACACCGCCGGGCTCGCCGCGGACGTGCTGGCCGACGCCTACGCCACGCACCCGGTCCTCGTCGACGCCGCCGGGCGGCGGCCGAGCGCGCGGTACGCACCGGCGGAGGTGGTGGCCCGCCACAACGCGCCCCTGTCGGCTCCGACGGAGCCGGTCTCGACGCTGGTGTACCAGCTCGACACACTCTCCCGCGTGCGCCGGTTCGTCGCCGGGCACGGCGAGGCCGTCGGGCTGGACGAGGACCAGCTGTCCGACCTGCAGATCGCGGTGACCGAGTTGGCGACGAACAGCGTCGCGCACGCCGGTGGCGCCGGTGAGCTACGCGTCTGGCGGACCGCCGAGCACCTGGTCTGCGAGATCCAGGACGACGGCTGGCTGGCCGACCCGCTGGTGGGGCGGCTGACCCCGGCCGCGGACGGCATCGGCGGCCGGGGTCTGGTGATCGTGCAGGCGCTGTGCGATCTGGTCCGCGTGCACACCACGGTCGCCGGCACGACCGTCCGGATGTACGTGCGCCGTCCGGCGTGACGCGGGTCCTTCCGACCGGCGGCGGCTCCCCGTGACCGGCACGCACGACCGCCCGGCGGTCGTGCGGGGTCAGTGCCCGCGGGCCAGCCACTCGTCGAGGTGCGGGGCCTCCGCGCCGATGGTGGTGCTCTCCCCGTGCCCGGTGTGCACGACCGTCTCCGGCGCGAGGGTGAGCAGCCGGTCCCGGATCGAGGCGACGATGGTGCCGAAGTCGCTGTACGAGCGCCCGGTCGCCCCCGGCCCGCCGGCGAAGAGCGTGTCGCCGGTGAACACCACGCCGAGCTGCGGCGCGTGGAAGCTGCACGCTCCGGGGCTGTGGCCCGGTGTGTGCAGCACGGTCAGCGCGCTGCCCGCCACCTCGACGACCTGCCCGTCGCGCAGCTCACCGTCCGGCGCCTCGTCGGGGTGGACCATGTCCCACAGCACCCGGTCGGCCGGGTGCAGCAGCACCGGCGCGCCGGTGGCCCGGGCCAGCGCCGGGGCCGCCCGGACGTGGTCGTCGTGCGCGTGGGTGGCGAGGATCGCCCGGACCCGCCGGTCGCCGACGGCGGCCATGATCGCGTCGACGTCGTGCGGGGCGTCGACGACGACGCACTCGGTGTCGTCGCCGAGCACCCACACGTTGTTGTCGACGTCGAAGCTCTGGCCGTCGAGGGAGAACGTGCCGGAGGTGACGGCGTGGTCGACGCGGGCCGCCATCAGAGCACCACCACCGAGCGCAGCACGTCGCCGCGATGCATCCGGGCGAACGCCTCCTCGACCTTGTCCAGGGCGATCTCCTCGGTGACGAAGGCGTCCAGGTCGAGCCGGCCCTGCAGGTAGAGCTCGGTGAGCACGGGGAAGTCACGGCTGGGCAGGCAGTCGCCGTACCAGCTCGACTTCAGCGCGCCGCCGCGGCCGAAGACGTCGAGCAGCGGCAGGTCGACGGTCATCTCCGGGGTCGGCACGCCGACCAGCACGACGGTGCCGGCCAGGTCACGGGCGTAGAAGGCCTGCTTCCAGGTCTCGGGACGGCCGACCGCGTCGATCACCACGTCGGCGCCGAAGCCGCCGGTGGCGGCGCGGATCGCCTCGACCGGGTCGTCCTCCCCGGCGTTCACGGTGTGGGTGGCGCCGAACTTGCGGGCCCAGTCGAGCTTGCGGGGGTCCGTGTCCACCGCGACGATCGTCGTCGCGCCGGCCAGCGCGGCGCCGGCCACCGCCGCGTCCCCGACGCCGCCGCAGCCGATCACGGCCACCGAGTCGCCCCGGGTGACCCCGCCGGTGTTCATGGCGGCGCCGAGACCGGCCATCACGCCGCAGCCGAGCAGCCCGACGGCGGCGGGCCGGGCCGCCGGGTTGACCTTGGTGCACTGACCGGCGTGGACCAGGGTCTTCTCCGCGAAGGCGCCGATGCCCAGCGCGGGCGTGAGCTCGGTGCCGTCGGTGAGGGTCATCTTCTGCGCCGCGTTGTGGGTGGCGAAGCAGTACCACGGGCGGCCCCGGCGGCAGGCCCGGCACACCCCGCAGACGGCCCGCCAGTTGAGCACCACGAAGTCGCCCGGCGCGACGCCGTCGACGCCCGGCCCGACCTGCTCGACGACGCCGGCGGCCTCGTGGCCGAGCAGGAACGGGTAGTCGTCGTTGATGCCGCCCTCGCGGTAGTGCAGGTCGGTGTGGCAGACCCCGCAGGACTGGATCCGCACGATCGCCTCGCCCGGCCCCGGGTCGGGCAGCACGATCGTGGTCACCTCGACCGGCGCGCCCTTGCTGCGGGAGATGACTCCCCTGACCTCCTGGCTCACGCTTCCTCCTGCTCCACGCCGACGCGTCGCGCCGCCGTCCGTCGGTGCGCTGACGCGGCACCTCGATCACGTCCCTCGGGCCGAAACTACCCCCGATCGTCGCGGACGACCGGGGCCGCCGGGCGGTTATCGCGGGCGGCGAGGGGTAGGCGGGGGCACGGTTCGACAGTCGGACGGGAGTAAGCCATGAGGGTCAGCCATCTGCCGCTGCGGCTCAGCATCGGCGCGTTCGTCCTCAACTCGGGGATGGGCAAGCGGTCGCTGGAGGGGGAGGCCGCGCAGGGCGTGCACGCGATGGCCGTCGGCGCCGTCCCGCAGCTCGGCAGGCTCGACCCGGACCGGTTCGCCCGGGTGCTCTCCCGGGCAGAGATCGCCCTGGGCGCCGCGCTGCTCGCGCCGTTCGTCCCGTCGGCGCTGGCCGGCCTGGGGCTGGCCGCGTTCGGCGCGGGTCTGGTGCAGCTCTACCTGAGGACCCCGGGGATGCGCGAGCCGGGCAGCGTGCGGCCCACCCAGGAGGGCATCGGCCTGGCCAAGGACGTCTGGCTGCTCGGGGCCGGCCTGACCCTGGTACTGGACGATCTCACCCACGGCCGCCGGCGCCGCTGAGGTCTCGCAACCGGCCCGGGGTCGGCTGGGGCCGTGGCGGGTGCCCGCGCGGTCAACCGGGGGTCGCGGCGGGTGCTCGCGCGGCGAGCTGACGGCGGGCCGCGTTGCGGTAGCGCAGCACCTGGACCGCGCCGAGCGCCCAGAGGACGTACTGCACGGCGAAGGCCCAGCGGAAGGCGGCCAGGTCCGGGGTGGCCCGCCCGGCCGGGGTGGCCAGGTCGAGCACCACGCCGACGGCCAGCACCAGCACGATCGAGGCGACGAAGCCGCCCACGTTGACGACCCCGGTGGCGCTGCCGATCCGGTTGACCGGATTGAAGCTGCGCGCGTAGTCGAAGCCGATGAGGGAGGCCGGGCCGTTCACCGCGAGCACCAGTACGAGGGTGACCAGCAGCCAGCCCGGCGCGCGTCCCGGCCAGGCGAGCACGACCGTCCAGACCGCGGCGCTGGCGCCGGTGATCGCGAAGACCAGCACCGAACGGTGGAACGGGTGCCGGGCGCAGAGGTGCGCGACGACCGGCCCGGTCAACAGCATGGCGGCGGTCATCAGGGTCAGCAGCGACGCCGCGCCGGTGGGGCTGAGTCCCTGCCCCTGCACCAGGAACGGGTACCCCCAGAGCAGGGCGAACACGGCGCCGGAGAACTGGGTGACGAAGTGCGTCCAGAGGCCCAGGCGGGTGCCCGGCTGGGCCCACGCGGCGGCCAGCTCCCGGCGTACGCCGGCGAGGGTGGGCGCCGCGCCGGCCGACACCGGCCCGCCCGGGGTGTCCCGGACGGCGACGACGACCATCAGCAGCACGCTCGCCCCGACCGCCCCGGCGGTGAGGAAGGCGGGGGTCCAGCCCGCCGAGTGCAGCAGGAACACCAGCGGTACGGCGCCGAGGATCGCCCCGAGCTGCCCGAGCGTGCCGGTGAGCTGGGTCATCATCGCGTAGCGCCGCCCGGGGAACCACAACGCCACGATGCGCAGCACGCTGATGAAGGTCATCGCGTCGCCGAGCCCGATCAGCACGCGGGCGGCGATCGCCAGGGGCACGTCGGTGGCGAGGGCGAAGCAGAGCTGGCCGGCGACCATCAGCGCGCCGCCGACGATGAGCAGCCGGCGGGACCCGAACCGGTCGAGCAGCACACCCACCGGGACCTGCATCGCCGCGTACACGGCGAGCTGGGCGACGGAGAAGGTGGCCAGCGCCGAGGCGCTGACGTCGAAACGGTGCGCGGCGTCCACGCCGGTGACGCCCAGCGAGCTGCGGTGGAACACGGCGGCCACGTACGCGGAGACGGCCACGCCCCAGACGAGGCCGCCCGCCGACCGGCGCGCGGAGACCGGTGCGGTCAGCACCCTCACCGCAGGGCCCGCAGCACGGCCGCGGCGTTGTCGATGTGCGCGGCGACGGCGGCGAGCCAGCGCCGGGGATCGTCGGAGCCGAGCGCCGCGACCTGCTCGGCGTGCTCGGTGAGTGCCGTCCCGGCCCAGCCGGGCGAGAGCCGGAAGCTCGCCTCCCCCATCCGCAGCTGCCGGTCGCGCAGCCGCTGGTACAGCTCGGCGAGGATCTCGTTGCCGGCGGCGTCCACCACCGTGGCGTGGAAGGCCCGGTCGGCCTGCATCAGGGCGGTCAGGTCGCCGGCGGCGTGCGCGTCGCGCATCTCGGCGAGCCGGGCGGCGAGGTCGCCCCGCAGCGCCGCGCGCCGGGGCCAGACCCGCTCGGCGGCGTGCAGCTCGACCAGCCGCCGTGCCTCGATCACGTCGGTGATCTCCCGGGCGGAGACCGGGCGGATCAGGGCGCCCCGCTTGGGATAGAGCCGGACCAGTCCTTCCGCCTCCAACCGCAGCAGCGCCTCCCGGACCGGCGTGCGGGAGACCCCGGTGGCCTCGGCGATCTCCCCCTCGCTGACCAGCGACCCGCCCGGGTGGACCTGCTCCAGGATGTCGCGCTTGAGGCGCCGGTAGGCACGTTCGGCGGCCGAGGGCGCGGCCGTCCGACCCGACGGCGAGGGATGCGTCATGTATCTATCGTGGGTCCCGCCTTCTCGGCGCGCCCCGCGCCCCCGCCGGGGGTGGCGCGGGCCACCGTCAGCGCGGGTCGAGCGTCAGCAGCCCGTCGCCGTCGACGGCGAACCCGCGCGCGAACGGTGGGCCGAAGCCGCCGAGCAGCCCGGCCAGCCAGCGCGCCTCGTCGGGCGCGACCCGCTCCAGCCGCATCCGGCGCATCCGTACCGGGGCCACCCGCAGGCGCCGCAGCGCCCCGGTGGCCGCGTCGAGGGTCGGCAGCCAGAGCAGCCGCAGCTCCGGCCGGTACGCCTCCCGCCCGCCGATGCCCTCGTAGTCGTCGACCAGGTCGCCGCAGCCGTAGAGGACCAGCCGGCCGCGGTACACCTCGACGGGCCGGGGGTGGTGCGACGAGTGGCCGTGCACCACGTCCACGCCGGCGTCGACGAGCCGATGGGCGAAGTCGACGTGCGCGGACGGCACCTCGTACCCCCAGTTGGTGCCCCAGTGCACGGAGACCAGCACCCGGTCTCCCGGCCCGGCCACGGCGGCGATCCGTCCGGCCAGCGCGTCCGCCGAGGCGACCGAGACCTCCGGCAGGTACGCCACCCCGGGCGCCCCGGCGGTGGCCGCCCAGGTCGGGGGCACCCCGCTGGACGGGACGGCCACCGACCAGACGAGCAGCCGGTCGCCCGGGCCGAGCGGCACCCGGGCGGGTCGCCAGGCCGACGCCGCGTCCCGGCCGGCGCCGGCGGTGGCGATACCGGCGTCGGCCAGCGCGTCGAGGGTGTCGGTGAGCCCGACCGGGCCGAAGTCGAGGCTGTGGTTGTTGGCCAGGGCGCAGACGTCGAGCCGGGCCGCGGCGAGGCAGGCCAGGTTCCCCGGGTGCATCCGGTAGTGGATCGCCTTGGCCGGGGCGTGCCCGCCACGGGCGGTCACCGCGGTCTCCAGGATGACCACGCGTGCGTCGGGCCGCAGCTCGTCGAGCAGGTGGAGCGCCTCGCCCCAGGGCCAGGCCGGCGGCGCCGGGCGCGGGACCGGCCCGCTGGCGGCCCGGGCCAGGTCGACGTAGTCGCGGGCGTCGCGTACCGCCGGTTCCCACAGGTCGGGCGGGCCGGGCGTGGGCAGGATCGCGTCCACGCCCCGGCCGGTCATCACGTCGCCGCCGAGGAACAGGGTCAGCTCGGGCACCCGGCCCGCTTTCCCCGTCCCGCCGCCCGCTCACCTGCCGACGCCCGGGCCCCGCCGACCGGCCGTGCGGCGCCGGGACGCCGCCGACCATGCGGGGCGGGGACGCTGGCGACCGACCGTCCGGGGCCGGCACGCCGGAGTCGGTCAGCCGGCTCCGGCGACCGCCGGCCGGTCGCCGGGGTCGGCGTCCTCGGGCGGGGCGGCGGCGTCCGTGCCGGCCTCGGCCCAGAAGTCGACGAGCAGGCGGTGGAACTCCTCGGCGCACTCGATCTGCGGCATGTGCCCGCAGTCGGCGAACAGGTGGGTGCGGGCCCTCGGCAGCCGGGACCGGGCGGCGTCGAGGTGCGCCGCCGGCAGGATCAGGTCCCGGTCGCCCCAGACGACCAGGGTGGGGACGTCGAGCCGCTCCACCTCGGCCAGCAGTTCCTCCCGCCACTGCGGGCTCACGCCGCGGAAGGTGCCGAGGCTGCGCGCGGTCTCCAGCATCACCCGGGCGGCGTACGGCTGGCGGGCGACCGCGAGGGCGTGGGCGACTCGCTCGGCGGTGGCGAGGGCCGGGTCGTGGTAGAGGGACCGCTCGGCGCGGTGGGCGGCCCACCGGGTGGGCCGCAGCAGCAGGCGGCCCAGCGGGCGCAGCGCCAGCAGCCGCAGCGCGATGGTCACCTCCCGGCCGAAGCCGGCGCTGTTGACCAGCGTCAGGCTGGCCACCCGGGCCGGCTCGGACGCCGCGAGGCGCATGGCGACCGCGCCGCCGAGGGAGTTGCCGACCACGTGCACCGGCTTCTCGACGCCGACGGCGTCGAGGTAGTGGGCGGCGAACTCGCCCAGCGCCGGCAGGGTGCAGGGGCGCGCCATCGGCAGCGAACCGCCGTAGCCGGGCAGGTCGACGCTGTGCACCCGGAACCGCTCGGCGAGCAGTTCGTGCAGTTCGGTGAAGTCGCGCAGGGTGCGGCCGATGCCGTGCAGCAGCAGCACCGGCGGCCCGTCGCCGTCGACACGGTGGCACACCCGCCGCCCGTCCACGCTCACGTGCCGGCGCCCGGCCGGGGCGCTCACGCCGGCTCCCCGGCCGGGTCGACCGCCGGGGCCGTCTCGGGCTGCCGCTGCGCCGGGGCGGACGATCCGGTGGTGAGCCGGCGCGTGGACTCGCCCCCGACGCGGTCGAGGGCGAGGGTCACGACCCGCTGGTACGACACCGGCGCCACCCGGGCCAGCAGGTCGGGCAGCTTCGCCGACCAGCCGATCAGCACCCGACCCCGGCGGCGCTGCACGCCGCGCAGGATCACCTCGGCGGCCCGGGCGGGGTCGATCGTCAGCAGCTTCTCGAACTGCCGGCGGCCGGTCTCGAACTCCCCGGCGGGCACCCCGGCGCCCACCCGGGCGTTCTGCGCGATGCGGGTGCGGATGCCACCCGGATGCACGCAGGTCACCCCGATCCCGTCGCCGGCCAACTCCTGGCGCAGCGCCTCGGTGAAGCCGCGGACGGCGAACTTGCTGGCCGCGTAGGCGGTCTGCCCGGCCGGGGCGATGATCCCGAAGAGGCTGGAGACGTTGACCAGGTGCGCGCCCGGCTCGACCCGCAGGGTGGGCAGCAGCGCGTGGGTCAGCTGCACCACGGCCCGGAAGTTGACGTCGACGACCCAGCTGAACTCGTCGAGGCTCACCTGGTCGAACCGGCCGCCCAGCGCCACCCCCGCGTTGTTGACCAGCAGCCGTACCGCCGGGTGGCGCTGCCGGATCTCCTCGGCCACCCGGGCGGTGGAGGCGGCGTCGGCCAGGTCCACCACGTGGGCGGTGAGCCGCCGGTCGGGGTGCGCGGCGCCGACCGCCGCGACGACGGCGTCGAGCCGGCCGGCGTCGCGGTCGACGAGCACCAGGTCGCTGCCCCGGCGGGCGAGTGAGTGGGCGAGGGCCTCCCCGATCCCGCTGGCGGCGCCGGTCACCACGGCCGTGCCGCCGGTGAAGACGAACCTACGCACGGACGGTCCTCCTTTGCGGGGTGCCGGCGCGGGAGAACCGCACGCCGGGGTCGGTGAGCCGGCCGTGCCGCATCAGCAGGACGTCCCGGGGATAGTTCTGGTGCAGCCGCCACGGCGCCCGCGTGCCCTGCCTGGGCAGCACGTCGACGCTGCGCAGCACGTAGCCGGCCGTCAGGTCGATGATCGGCTCCAGCTCCCCGTCGGCCGGTGGCAGCGGGGTGACGACCTGCTGGCCGGTGCGGTCGAGGTGGCGCAGCAGCCGGCAGACGTAGGTGGCGACCAGGTCGGCCTTGAGCGTCCAGGAGGCGTTGGTGTAGCCGATGGTCATCGCGAAGTTCGGCACCCCGGAGAGCATCATGCCCTTGTAGGCGACGGTGCCCGGCAGGTCCACCGGCGCGCCGTCCACGGTGAGCGTCATGCCGCCGAGGGCGAGCAGGTTGAGCCCGGTGGCGGTGACCACGACGTCGGCGGGCAGTTCCTCGCCGGAGGCGAGCCGGATCCCGCGCTCGGTGAAGGTGTCGACGGTGTCGGTGACCACCGACGCCCTCCCCCGCGCCAACGCGGTGAACAGGTCGCCGTCGGGCACCACGCACAGCCGCTGGTCCCACGGGTCGTAGCGGGGCGAGAAGTGCCGGTCGACGTCGTAGCCGGCCGGCAGCCGACCCCGCACGGCGCGCATCAGCAGCCTGCGGACCAGGGCGGGCGCGCGCCGGCTGAGCTGGAAGTTGGCGGTGGAGAGCAGGACGTTCTTCCAGCGCACCACCGGATACGCAGCCCTCGCCGGCAGCCAGCGCCGCAGCGCGTCGGCGAGCACGTCGCGCGAGGGCAGCGCGATGACGTACGTGGGTGAGCGCTGGAGCATGGTCACGTGGGCGGCGCGCTCGGCCATCGCCGGCACCAGGGTCACGGCGGTGGCGCCGCTGCCGATCACCACGACCCGCTTGCCGGTGTGGTCGAGGTCCTGCGGCCAGTGCTGCGGGTGCACGATCCGCCCGGCGAACCGGTCGGTGCCCGGGAACCGGGGCGTGTAGCCGGCGTCGTAGCGGTAGTAGCCCGCGCAGGTGAACAGGAAGGAACAGGTCAGCGCGACCGTCTCGCCGGTGTCGTCGCGGTGGGCGAGCACCGTCCAGCGGGCGCTCGCGCCGTCCCAGTCGGCCCGCAGCACCCGGTGGCGGAAGCGGACGTGGTCGGTGACGCCGTACTCGTCGGCGGTGCGGCGCACGTAGTCGCGGATCGAGTCGCCGTCGGCGATGGCCTTCGGGTCGGTCCAGGGCCTGAAGGAGTAGCCGAGGGTGAACATGTCGGAGTCCGACCGGACGCCGGGATAGCGGAACAGGTCCCAGGTGCCGCCGATCGCGTCGCGGGACTCCAGCACCGCGTACGTCTTCCCGGGACAGTGGCGGCGCAGGTGGCAGGCGGCGCCGACACCGGACAGGCCGGCACCGACGATGAGCACGTCGACGTGGTCGGTGGCCATCTCGTCTCCCGTCCGCGGGTGAGACACCGGACACTAGCCACGGCTGTCGAGGCTCGTCAACACCCTGTCGAGTCCGATCGACACGGTGTTGATCCGGTGTAGAGTTCCCGGGCATGACACCCGCCCGTACGGCCACCGGCAGCGCGACCGGGCGCGGACGGCGCGCGGCGCGTTCCGTCGGCGACGAGCGGGAGCTGGCCATCCTGGCCACCGCCGAGCGGCTGCTGGGGCAGCGGGCCTTCGCCGACATCTCCATCGACGACCTGGCGCGCGGGGCCGGCATCTCCCGGCCCACCTTCTACTTCTACTTCCCGTCCAAGGACGCGGTGCTGCTGACGCTGCTGGACCGGGTCATCGAGGAGGCCGACGCCGCCGCCGGCGACGTGCTGGAGCGGCTGGCCGAGGATCCGCCGGCGCGCTGGCGGGAGCTCATCGACCGGTTCCACGAGACGTTCGGCGCGCACCGCGCGGTGGTGCTGGCCTGCGCCCAGGTGCGCGGCACCAACGCCGAGGTGCGCCGGCTCTGGGCGAGGGTGCTGGAGCGCTGGGTGCACGCGATCGAGACCGCGATCGTGGCCGAGCGGCGGCGCGGGGCGGCCCCCGACGGGATACCGGCCCGCGACCTCGCGATCGCGCTCAACTCGATGAACGAGCGTGTCTGGTACGCCACGTTCGCCGGCGACGGGCCGGCGGTGGCCGAGCGCGACGTGGTCGACGTGCTGCGCGACGTGTGGCTGGCCGCGATCTACCGGGGCGCCGCTCCCCCACCGGCCTGACCGCGCCGGGCGGCGGCCAGCTCGGCGTCGAGCCGGGCGACCATCCGGTCGAAGTCCTCCGTACGCAGCACCGGGCCGGTGTCCTTGCGCCAGCCCGCCGCCCGGGACCGCCGCTGCACCGGCGTCTCGACCGCGCCGTCGGCCGTGCGCACCCAGCAGGCGTCCCGGGCAGTCGGCTCCCCGAGGAGCTGGGCGGGCCGCACGACGAAGCCGGTCACCCGCGACCACGGCAGGGTCCGGGTGGAGAACGGGTAGCGCAACCGCAGGCCGCTGTCGTTGACGTACACACCGACCAGGAAGTACCGGGCGAGGGGATCCGACTACCCTTGATCGTTCCCCGACGGCGACCCGTCCGGCCTTCCGGCACCCTGGAGGAGACTTGAGCCCGACCAGCACCCCGTTCTCGGCGGAACTGCGGGCCGCCAGCGCCGAGGCCCACCAGGACGCCGAGTCCCAGCGGTACGTCTCCGCCCTGGTTGCCGGCGACCTGGACCGCGCCGGCTACACCGCGCTGGTGGTGCAGCACCACGTGATCTACGAGGCGCTGGAGGGCGCCGCCGAGGCGATGCGCCACGACCCGCTCGCCGGCCCGTTCGTCGACGACGCGCTGACCCGGCTGCCCGCCCTCGCCGCGGACCTGGAGTTCCTGCTCGGGTCCGACTGGCGCCGACGGATCGCACCGACCCCGGCGACGGTCGCCTACGCCGGGCGCCTCGGCGCGGTCCGTGCCGGCTCGCCGGAGCGGTTCGTCGCCCACCACTACACCCGCTACCTCGGCGACCTCTCCGGCGGCCTGCACATCGGACGGTCGCTCGCCCGGCACTACGGGCTGACCGGGGACGCCGGGGCGGCGTTCTACCGGTTCGACCGGATCCCCAGCCCGAAGGCGTACAAGGACGCCTACCGGGCCAGGTTGGACGCCCTCCCGCTCGACGAGCAGGGCCGGGCCGCGCTGCGGGCCGAGGTGCTCGTGGCGTACCGGCACAACACCGACGTCCTCGCCGCGCTGTCGCACCTCGTGCCGACCACGGACGCGGAGGCGGCGGCGTGAGCGCCCCGTTCGGCGCCGACGTGGTCGCCGCCGTCTGCGGGCACATGAACGACGACCACGCCGGGGACTCGCTGCTCATCTGCCGCACGCTCGGCGGGCAGCCGGCGGCCACCCGGGCCCGCGCCACCGGCCTGGACGCCGAGGGGATGGAGTTCGCCGTGACCGTGGACGACATCGAGGTGCCGGTGCGGGTGCCGTTCGCCCACCGGCTGACCGAACGCGCCCAGATCCGGCAGGAGGTGGTGCGGATGTACCGCGAGGCGTGCCAGCGACTCGGGCTCCCGCCCCGCCGGGCCGGCTGACCGGACGGCGATCGCGGCGGTGCGACGCGGCGCGGCGGTCGTCGCCAGCACCCACCGGCCGCCGCACCCGACGGGCGATCCCGACCCGGGACCCCGCGCCGCCACTCCACAGGCGACGGTGACGGGGCGCCGGTTGTCGCCCGGTTGTGCGACCCTGGGACCGACTGCCCCGGTCACCGGAGGTGATGGCCACGTTACGACTGTGTGAGCTCGTCGCCGTGCCCGGCGCCGCGCCGGTGACCCTCGACGTCCCCGCCGGTGCCGCGGCCGCCCTGGTCGCCGCCCCGCCCCTCGGCACCGCCGTCGCCCGGGTGGTGAGCGGCCTGGCCGCGCCGGTCGCCGGCCGCGTCCTGGTCGGCGACCGGGAGGTGACCGCCCTGGCGCCGCCGCACCGCCGCATCGCCTACGTGCCGGCCGGCGGCGCGCTGCTGCCCCACCTGACCGTGCGCCGCAACATCGCCTACGGCCAGCGCCGGCGGGAACGGGTGCGCGAGGTGGCCGACGCGTGGACGGCGACGGTGGTCGACCGGCTGGAGCTGGCCCCGACGCTGGCGTTGCGACCGCACCTGCTGTCGGAGGCGCAGCGGTTCCGGGTGGCGCTCGCCCGCGCGGTGGTCTGCCTGCCCGAGGCGCTGGTGATCGACCTGCCGACGGGGCCGACCGGCGGTGGGCGGCTGACCGACCTGGTCGGCCGGCTCTCCCCGCCGGACACGCCGGGGGTGGCGGTGCTGGTGTGCACGGCCCAGCCGGGCGCGCTGGCCGACGTGCCGGTCGCCGCCCAGGTGGGCGGGTGACGCCGGTGGGCCGGGCACACTCGTGCTCGCGGGTCGCCCCGGCGCGGCGACTGAGCCGCCGCACCCTCCTGCGGGCCAGCGCCGCGACCGCCGTGGCCGCCGTCGCGGGCTGCTCCGGCGCGCCGCCGGCGATCCAGGTCGCCGTGGTGTGGAGCGGCGGCGAACTGGCCCGGTTCCGCGAGGTCGTGGTCGGCTACGACGCCGGCGTGCAGGTGATCAGCGCCGGCAACGACATCGACGCGTTCCTGCGCGCCCGCCAGCTGGCCGGCACCAGCCCCGACGTGGCGATCCTGCCCCGCTCGGGGCTGGTGATCGACTACGCCCGGCGCGGTTGGCTGCGCGAGCTGACCACCGCCCCGAGCTACGCCCTGCCGCCCGGCATGGCCGACCTGCTCTCCGCCGACGGGCGCCGCTACGGCGTCTGGGTCAAGGCGGCCCACAAGTCGCTGTTCTGGTACTTCCCGTCGATGTTCCCCGCGCCGCCGCGCACCTGGGACCAGCTCGTGGCGCTCACCCGACGGCTCGGCGCGCGGGCCCGCTCGGGCGACGGTCCGGCCCCGCTGGCCATCGGCGCGGCCGACGGCTGGGTGCTCACCGACTGGTTCGAGAACGTCCTCGCCGACGTGGCCCCGCCCGGCTACTACGAGGCGCTCGCCCGCGGCGAGGCCGACTGGCGCAGCCCGCCGGTGCACACCGCGCTGGACCGGCTCGCCGAGTTGTGGGGCGTCGACGGCGCGTTCCCCGGCGGTGGCCGCCGGGCCCTGCTGACCCAGTACGAGGAGTCGGTGATCCAGGTGGTGCACCACCGGCGGGCGACGATGCTCTTCGAAGCCGACTTCGTCGACGACGTCAGCCGCCGGTTCCGCCGGGGCCCGGAGCAGCCGCAGACCTTCCGCTTCCCCGGCGCCCGGGTCGCCGACAGGCCGCTGATCGTCGGCGGCGACGCGGCCGTGGCGTTCGCCGGCTCGGCCCACGGGGCGGAGCTGGTGCGCTGGCTCAGCGGCGGCTCGGCGTTCGGGCCGTGGCTGCGCGCCGGCGGCTACCTCTCCCCCAACGTGTCCGTGCCGCTGGCGGACTACCGCGATCCCGTCCGCCGCCGCCTCGCCGCCGAGCTGCGTACGGCCGAGATGGTGCGCTTCGACCTCTCCGACCGGCTGCCGGGCCCGTTCACCGGCTCGGACGGGGTGGGCATCTGGCGGATCATGCAGGACTTCTTCACCGACGTCACCGACGGCGTCAGCGCCGGCACGGCCTCCCGCCGGGCCGTCACGCAACTGGCGGCGGCCGCCCGGTCGGCCGGGGGCGGCCGGTGAGGCGGATCCTGGGCGAGCTGGCGGTCCTCGACGACGTCGGGCCGCCCCGGCGCGGGCGGGCCTACCCGGCGGCGGGAGCCACCTCGACGCTGCTGCTGCCCGCCCTGCTGCTGCTCGGCGGGCTGGTGGCGTGGCCCGTGCTGCGTACGCTGCACGCCAGCGTCACCACCGACGGCCGGTGGGTGGGCGCGCAGCACTTCCGCACCGCGCTGGCCGCGCCCGGCACCGGCGCCGTGGTGGGCCGCACCCTGCTCTGGGCGCTGGTGGTGCCGGCGGTGGTGACCGTGCTGGGCTACCTGCTCGCCGCCGCCTCGCGCCGCTTGCAGGAGGGCGGGCTGGTCCGTCTCATCCTGGTGGTGCCGACCGCGCTGCCGCTGGTGGTCACCGGGGTCACGTTCCGGCTGATGTACGACCCGGACCCGGAGCGCGGGCTGGCCACGCTGGTCGCCGCGACGTTGACCGGCCGGTCGGCCGCCGACGCCCCGCAACTGCTCGGCCCCCGCCTGGTCACGGTGGCGCTCATGTCGGCCTTCGTGTGGGCGTGGGTCGGGCTGGCCGTGCTGGTGTTCCGGGCCGCCCTCGACGCGGTGCCGCCCAGCCTCGCCGACGCGGTGCGCGCCTACGGCGGCAACCGCCGCGACGTGCTCTGGGACGCGCAGTGGCGGCCGCTGCTGCTGCGCACGGTGGCGGTGGTGTTCGTCCTGGCGGCGCTCGGCACCGCCAGGACATTCGACCTGATCCTGGTGATGACGCCCGGCTCGGTACGCGACGAGGCGTCGGTGCTCGCGCTGCGGGTCTGGCAGACCTCCAACGGCGCCACCACCGGCGAGGGCGCCGCGCTCGGGGTGGTGTGGCTGGTGGCGGTGGCCGCCGGCATGCTGGTCGCCGCGCTGTTCGTGCGGCAGGCGTGGCCGCCGCCGCGGGACCCGGTGCCCGTCGCGCCCGAGCCGGCGGCGCCGGCGCCGCGCCGGGTGACCCGGCTGTTGGTGGCCGGCGCGGCCGTCGCCTGGCTGGTGCCGCTCGGGGTACTGCTCGCCACCTCGCTGCACGGCACGGTGGACGCGGCGGCCCGCGGCTGGTGGTGGAGCCCGCCCGGCCTCGACTCCTACCGGGACCTGCTGACCGGCGCCGAGCTGTGGCGCACGCTGGGCTTCACGCTGGTGCTGGCGACCGTGGTCACCGCGGTGGTGCTGGGCGTCGCGCTGCTCGCCGCGTACCCGCTGGCCTGGCTGACCGGGCCGCCCGCGCAGGCCACCGGGCTGCTGCTGATGGCCGCCAGCATCGTGCCGGTGCAGGTGATCGCCGGGCCGGTCAACGAGGTCCTCGGCGTGGTGCTCTCCTCGGGCACGGCACGCGGCCTGGCGCTCGTGCACGTCGCGCTGGGTGTGCCGTTCGCCGTGCTGGTGCTGCGCAACGCGTTCGCTGACCTGCCCGCCGAGCAGGTGCGGGCGGCCCGGGTCAGCGGGCGGCACTGGTGGGGCACCCTGCGGCTGCTCGTCCGGCACAACCGCCCGGCCGTGGTCGCCGTCGCCGTGCTGGAGTTCGTGCAGGTGTGGAACGACCTGGTGGTGGGTCTGCTGTTCAGCGGGCCGGGCGCGCTGCCGCTGGGGCTGTTCCTCGCCGGCCAGACCCGGGGGTTCGCGGCCAACAGCGGGGCGCTCGCCGCCGGCTCGGTCATCGCCTCGATCCTGCCGGTGCTGCTGGTGGTGCTGGCCCGCCGCCAGCTCGTCGCCGGCCTGGTCGCCGGGGGCGTCCGGTGACCGGGCAGGGGCCGGCACGCCGCTCACGCCGGCCCCGGCGGCTGAGCCTGCTGCTCGCGATCGGCGGGGTCGTCGGCGGCACCGTCAGCGCGGTGCTGGGCAACGTCACCGGCAACCTGCTCTCCGAGCTCTCCGTCGCCCAGCTCGGCTCCGCCAGCGCCGGGGTGATCGTGCTCGGCCTCGCCGCGGCGATGGTCGTGGAGTGGCGCCGCCAGCGGCAACAGGCCACGACACAGGACGACACCGGGGCGGCGCCCACCCCCGGCGCGCCCACCCTGCCCTGGCCGGCCGGGTTCACCGGGCGCACCGGCCACGTCGACGCGATCATCGACCTGTTGGAGAAGGAGCACGCGGTCGCGGTGGTCGGCCGACGGGCCGTCGGCACCTCGGCCTGCGCGATCCAGGCCGCCAACCTGTGCCGCGAGGACTACCCCGACGGCCAGTACTACCTGGACCTGCGGCGGGGCGGCCGTCGGCACGACGCGCGGCAGGTGCTGACCGCGCTGGCCCGGATCCTCGGCACCCGGCCGCCGGCGTCGGGGCGCATCGACGGCCTCGCCGACGCCGCCGACGAGCTCACCGGGCAGCTCGACGGCCGGGCGATCCTCGTGGTGCTGGACAACGTGGACGACCCCGCCCAGGTCCGGCCGCTGCTGCCGCCGACCGCACGGACGTGCCGCCTGCTGCTGGCCGGCACGGGAGCGCTGGCCGCACTCGACGGGGTGGTGGCGCACGGGCTCGCCGAGCCGGACGCCGACGACGCCGTCGAGCTGTTCGCCGACGCGGGCGCCGCCGCGCCCGTCGCGCGTCCGCACCGCCCGGACCCGCGCACCGACCCGGCCGTACGCACCCTCGTCGAACTCTGCGGGCGCCAGCCCCGCACCGTCGCGGAACTGGGCCGGCGTACGGCGCAGCACGGGTGGCGGCACACCGACGTGCTCGACGCGCTGCGCCGCGCCGTCGACACTCCCCCGCACCAGCACGTCGCCGCCTCCCCGGCCACCCTGCTGGTGACCGCGCGGGACACCGCGTACCACGCGCTCGGTGACGAGGCGCGACGGTTGTGGCGCCTGATGTCGCTCAGCCCGGTGCCGCTGGACCGGCCGACGCTCGCGGCGCTCGCCGGCCGACGCCCGGACCGGGTGGCCGCGCTGCTGCACGAGCTGGCCACCGGTGGGTTCGTCACGGGCGCGCCCGGCGACCGCTACGAGGTGCGCCCGCTGCTGGCCCCGTACGCGCGGATGCACCTGCGCGACGCGGAGCCCGCACGGCGACGCGTGGCGGCCCAGGCGCGGCTCACCCGGCACCTGGCCCGGCGGGCCGAGCGGCACGCCGCGAGCCTCGCGGTCACCGGCTCGCCGGACCGGGAGCCGACGCTGGCGCTCGACGACGACCCGTACGGCTGGTTCGACCTGCACCAGGAGCTGCTGCTGGCCGTGGTGCGGGTGCCTGCGGGCGCGGCGGAGACCCTGCCGCGGCGGGTGCGCCGCTGGTGGTTCCGGCTGGCGGTGGCGCTGTGCGGGTGGCTCGCCCACGCCGAGCGGCTCGACGAGTGGGCGCAGGTGTGCCGCACGGTGCTCGCCACGCCCACGGCCGACGACCGACCGGAGATCGCCGGCTGGGCACACAACGAGCTGGGGGTGCTGCGCCGCCGCCGGCACGATCCGCAGGGCGCGGCGACGGCGCTGAGCCTCGCGGTGGCGGAGCGGGGCCGGCGCGGCACCGCGCAGGCCCGGATGAACCTCGGCCTGGTGCTGCTGGACCTGGGGCAGCTCGACGACGCGGTGGAGCATCTGGAGCTGTCCCGGCGGCACCGCTCCGCGGTCGACCGGGCCGGGCACGCGCTGACCGATCTGGGACTGGGCGCCGCCCGGCTGGCCCGCGGTGAGCTGGAGGTCGCGCACCACCACCTGGTCCGCGCGGCGAACGCCTTCCGCTCGCTCGGCGACGCCCGGGGCTACGCGGCGGCACTGACCAACCTGGTGCTGGTGCACGCCGGGCTCGGCGAGCACCTCGACGCGGCGCAGTCGTGGCGGGCGGCGCTGCGCGAGTACGGCTCCGTGGCGGATCCGACCAACCGGGCCGCCGCGCTGCTCAACGCCGGTGCCGCGCTGTTGGCCGCCACGCCGGCCCAGGCCCGGCAGGCGTACGAGATGCTGGCCGAGAGCCTGCGGCTGCGCGCCGGACGGCCGACGACCGGGCTGGGGCGCACGCTGCTGCACCTGGGCGACGCGGCGGCCGCCCTCGGCGACGACGAGGAGGCCCGGCGGCACTGGGCGGACGCGGCGGGCGTGTGCGAGGAGGCCGCCGACGCCGACGGTCAGGCCGCGGCAGACGCCCGCCTGATGGGCAGCGAGGCGCCGGCCTGAGCGGGGCCCGCGGCGGTGGCGCGCGCCTGGGGGTAGAGCACGATCAGCTGGTTGGTGTCGGCGTACTGGTTGAGGTTCGCCCGGTCCACGGTGCCGCAGTCGGCGAGGAACGGCGACGCCGCAGTGGCGCACCCCAGCGTCCCGTACGGGGGGTGACCCAGGCGTGGCCGGCCGGTGAGCCGCTGTCGTACTGCACGCTGGCACCGAAGTGCTCCCGCTCGGCCCTACTCGGCGCGCCAGACGGCCTCGCGGGGCGGGCCGGGCTCGGCCCAGCACAGCCCGCCGCGGGCCGCCACGCCGGGCAGTCCCTCGACCATCCGGCTGATGTCCACCACGGACGCCAGCGATACCACGATGTCGTTGCGCAGGTCCGCCACCGCCGTCTCGAGGTCGTCCTCCTCGGCGGGCCAGTCGATGTCGGCGGCCCGCAGGTCGGCCACCGCGTACTCGGTGAGCACCTGCGGGTCGGTCACGGCCACGGTGAGCCGGCAGTACACGTTGAGGGTGAGCGGTTCGGGGGTGCCGGCGTCGGTCATGGCATCAGCATGGCTCACGTGCGGCCATTGAGGATCACCGCCGGCCACGTGGGCGGCGACGGGTCGTCCCGAGCGGTGGGCGCGTCGGTGCCAAGAAGCCGTCGGATGGCTACCGCTCGGCACCGCGAGCTGCTACACCTTGGCGCACTGCCCCTCGGCGCCCCTGGCACCGCCGACGCACGGAGGTCGCATGACCACGCTGATCCTCAAGGTTCCGGTCGCCGACGGCGGCGACGAGTACGTCGAGGTCGAGGCGGAGCGCCGGGACCTCGGGGACATCGAGTTGGTGGCGGTGGGCGACGGACGCGCCCCGTGGGCAGCCGCCACGTTGACCAGTTCCCTGGAGAGGGTGCTGCCCGCCGTGCGTGCCGTGGTCGCCGGGCTGCGGGCGGCGACGCCCGCCCCCGACGAGATCTCCGTCGAGCTGGGGCTGACGGTGGGCGGGGAGACTGGTCTGATCTTCACGAAGGGCACCGCCGAGGCGACGTTCAAGGTCAACCTGACCTGGCGCCGCCCTGATGCTCCTCCGCCCGCCACGTCAGCCGCCGCGGAGGCGCCGGCGGCGTGAAACGGTCGCTGTCGCGCAGCTGCCGGTACTGGCGCACGCCGATCGGGGTCTCGTCGCTCGGCATCCGGTCGGTGTCGGTGTAGACCTTGCCCTCGAGGTGGTCGATCTCGTGGGCCACGCTGCGGGCCAGGGCCCCGGTCAGGACCACGTCCCGGTCGTCTCCCTGCGCGGTGCGGTGCCGCAGGCGCAGGCCGTAGGGCCGCCGGACCCGGCCCCGCACGTCGAAGAAGCTGAGGCAGCCCTCGAAGTCCAGCACCTCCTCGTCGGTCCGCTCGACGACGCTCGGATTGACCAGCTCGAGGTAGTCGGGCGACCCCGGCAGGCGGACGATCGCGATGGCGTACGACATGCCGAGCTGCGGCGCCGCTATCCCCATGCTGACCTGCGGCTTGAAGGCGTGGTAGCGGTTGACCCAGCCGGCCACCCGGCGCAGGTGGGCGAGCACCCGGACGGCCAACTGCCGGTCGTGGGGCGAGTCGAAGTCGATGAGCCGCGTCCTCGCCGGCAGGTTGGACGACTCGCACCCGCGGGCCGGCTCGCGCAGCTGCCGGATGCCGAACTGCCGCAACACGCCCGCCGCGTCGTCGCACTCGCTGCTGTCGGGGATGCGGCGCCAGAAGAACCAGTCCAGTCGGACGCGGCGTTCCTCGGCCAGACTCTCCTCCTCGGCGGTGCGGTCCCAGGAGTAGATGACCCGGTCGCCCTCCAACCGCATGTCGACGTCGGAGAGCGGTTCGAGGCCCGTCTCCGACGGCAGCGAGGTCATGCCCCAGCATTCCGGTTCCAACTCGGCCGGCAGGTGCGCCTCGATGGAGAGCCGGTCGGTGTTGGGCCTGACGTTGCGCTTGTACCACTGCCCCCAGATCTCGTCGCTGACCCGGTAGCGGTACTCGATGACCGCCTGCCGGCCGGGCGTCAGCAACCCCGGCCCGGGGAAGCAGAGGTCAAAGTTGATCTCCTCGTGGCGCACCTTGGTCGCCTTGACGTCCATCGGCCTGGTCAGGTCGTCGACCGTGCACCAGGCCTGGAGTTCGATGTCCCGGACGGGGTTACCGACGCTGAGCGGGTGCCGCGCGTGGTGGCGCAGGTTGCGCGACGCCTCGTCGTTGAGGAAGCGCGCCACCGACACCTTCATCTCGTACTTGGCGCGGGGGCTGCCCCCGCCGTGGCGAAGCAGCCGGCGCTGTCGCAGCGTGTAGTGGCTGCCGTCGTAGTGCACCTCGCCGTGGTCGTGCAGCAGCGCCAGGCCGGGCCGGGCGGTCGCGACCGCCGCCAGTGCCCGCTCCAGCAGCGCGCCGTCGAGCACGAGCACCTCGGCGGACCCGTCCGTGGTGATGGCCTGGAGCATGCCGAACACCAGCGAGGTGGCCGGGTCCCAGACCGGCCCTCCGCTGAACCCGGACCGCACCCGGAAGACCCGGTGCACCGTCTCGTCCACCTGGAGTCGGTGCTTGCCGACCGCGCCGAGCAGGCTGCCCCGCACGTGCCGTCCGAGGTCACGGCCGTGACCCGGCCCCCACATCTGCACCGCGGCGTTGTAGCGGTCCGTCAGGTCCGCCCTGATGCGCAGCGGTTCCGCGCCGCTGCCGTCCAGCCCCTCGCCGAGCCGGAGCACCGCCACGTCCTCCACGTCGAAGCTCTCGCCGCTGGGCAGCCACGCCACCACCTCGGCGCTGCGTTCGATCCAACTGTTCGGCGGCCCGAGCAGCGCGAAGTGGAGGGAGACGCGCATGTTCCTCGGCACGGGCTGCGCGTGCCGCGCCGACCGGCCGAGCGCCGCGTTGACCACGTGGGCGCAGGTGATCATCAAATGCTCCCCGACCAGGAATGCCAGCCCGACGCGCTCGGCGTCGCGTCGACCGAGCACGAATGCGATGGCGCGCTCGACCCGGTACATCACCGGACCTCCGTTTCCGATGCGGATTACCGATCCTATCGGGAATCACCGTCCTCGCCATGTCCGAACGTCGACCAAAAACGTCGAAGAATAAAGCACGGACGTGGTGGAGAAGTGGCCCGCGCCCTTCTACATCGATCGGCACCCTGGTCGACCCGGCACCGCTGCGGCAGGCCACACCCACCGCGCCGAACGGTCGGCGGCAGGTCCCGCCAACGGAAGATCGCGAACGCGTTGCCGACTCACAATGACGTTCCCCAATTCGACACCGTCGCCCACCGAGGCGGGGCAGATCGGGCGGAATCCGCACCAGATCCCTATTTGCTCGGTGCGCGCAGCTTGCAATTTCCACCGTTCGCGGTGCGTTGTCGTGGAAGATTCACGAACGGGGCCACCCGCGCGATCGCCGTCGGGCGCCCGGCGGTGACGGTCGGCGACCAATCGCCCGGTCGCGTCCGGCCGGCGGCTTCAGTCGGTCGTCGGCGCGGATCCCGGCCGGGGGTGAGGCGGTACCGCGGCGGGCGGCGGCGCCACGGTGTGGATCCGGTCGGGGTCGCCGAGCGGGTTCAGCTCGGCCAGCTCCCGGTGGGCCGGCAAGAGACACCCGGAGACTTCACTTAGGCCTTGACCTAAGTGTGCGGCGCGGGCATACTTAGCCTCATGCCTAAGCAATCGGAGGGTGGCGGCGGCGACGCCCTCGACGGCGTGTTCCACGCGCTGTCGGATCCCACCCGCCGCCGGGTCGTCGAGCTGCTGGGTCGGGGTCCCGCCACGACCAGCGAGCTCGCCCGTCCGTTTGACATGGCACTGCCGTCGTTCACCCAGCACCTGGGCGTCCTGGAGCGCTCCGGCCTGGTGACCTCGGAGAAGAAGGGACGGGTACGGACCTACCGGCTCGCTCCCGAGCCGCTCGCGCACGTCGACACCTGGCTCGCCGGTCAGCGTGCGACGTGGTCGCGACGTCTCGACCAACTCGACTCGTTTCTGCACGACCTGAAGGAGCAGCAGACATGACCGCCTACCCGAGCGTGAACCCGGACCTCGACCTCGTCCTGGAACGCACCGTCGACGTCGCGCCCGAGCTGGTCTGGAAGGCCTGGACGACGCCCGAGCTGGTCGTGAAGTGGTTCGCCCCGCGGCCCTGGTCGACCTCCGCCTGCGAGATCGACCTCCGGCCCGGCGGCAGGTTCCACACCGTGATGCGCTCCCCCGAGGGCGAGGAGTATCCGAACACCGGCTGCATCCTCCTCGTCGAGGAGGGCTCGACGCTGATCTTCACCTCGGGGCTGGGTCCCGGGTTCCGTCCCCAGGTGGCCGGCGACGACTTCCCGTTCACCGCGATCATCCGGATCGAGCCCGCCGGCGACGGCACGAAGTACACCGCCACGGCGATCCACGCCGACGCCTCGGCGAGGAAGTCGCACGAGGAGATGGGCTTCGCCGAGGGCTGGAGCGCCGCGCTGGACCAGCTGGTCGAGGTCGTCAAGGGCCGCTGAGGGGCCCGGCGGCGACGGAAGACAGGCGCGCGGGCCCTTCGCCAGCCGGGCGGCCGTACGGCGGGCCGTCGTACGGCCGTCACGGGCGGGCCGGCGGCGACCGTCAGATGTTCGAGGAGTCGATCGGCACGTCGGTCGGCAGGGCGGGCGCGCCGGCCAGCGGGGCCTCGGTACGGCAGGACAGCCCCACCGTGTAGGCGGTCATCGACAGCGACCCGTACGCGTACCCGTCGACCAGCACCTCCGCGCCCCCGCCGGCGGCGCCCGCGAGACCGGCGAGGTAGAGCAGCGGGAGGAAGTGGTCGGGTGTCGGCACGGCCCGGCCGAAGTCGCGGTGGGCGTCCAGCGCGGCCGCCCCGGTCGGCTCGCCCAGCATGACGTCCTTCGCCGCCTCGTCGAACCGCCGGGCCCAGTCGAAGCCCTCGTCGACCATGCGCGGGTCCACCCCCCGCAGGTTGTGCACCACGTTGCCGCTGGCCACGACGAGCACTCCGCGCTCGCGCAACGGGGCGAGCCGGGCACCCAGGTCCAGGTGGTAGTCCGGACTCTTGAACGCGTTGACGCTCAACTGCACGACCGGGACGTCCGCGTCGGGAAACGCGTGGGTGAGCACCGACCAGGTGCCGTGGTCGATGCCCCACGAGTCGACGTCCGCTCCGACCCAGGTGGGGCGGACGACGTCGCTGATCTCCTCGGCCAGCTCCGGCAGGCCGGGCGCCGGGTAGTCGACGTCGAACAGCTCCTGCGGGAAGCCGTAGAAGTCGTGGATCGTCCTCGGCCGGGGCATCGCGGTGACGGCGGTGGCGCCGATGTACCAGTGGGCCGACACCACCAGGATCGCCCGGGGCCGCGGAACCGCCCGCCCGAAGGCGCGCCACGCCTGCGTGTAGCGGTTGAGCTCCAGCGCGTTCATCGGGCTGCCGTGGCCGATGAACGCGGCCGGCATCCTCGCCGCGACGGTCTCGCTGCTCATGCTGCTCCCCCCGGGCTGACGGCCACCTGAGCGTAGCCAACCTCGGGGGGAACAGCCGGTCAACGCCGGCCGCGACCGCTCCTCACCGCCCGGCGAAGGCGGCAGCCGTCAGTCGGACACCTCGCGCCAGGCGGGGTGGTTGCCGCGCCACGCGCCGGCGAGAATGACCGCCGACGTCCGACCTGGGCACTCCTGCACCCGGGAGCGGCCGGACTCGCCGCCGATTCGTACCTGTACGTCCCATCGCTGCCCGTCAGTGCGGATATAGACGTCCCGACGTCCGCGCTGCGACGTGTCACCGTTCCACCAGTGTTCTTCGACCCTCACCCCGCGACCGTATAGCAGTTGGCCCGTGGACGACACGCCCGGTGCCCGTGGAGATCGCGACCGGCGGGTTCGGCCGGTCAGGCGGACTCCCCCGGCGCCAGGTGGCGGTAGCCGGCAACGGTCTCGGCGAACCAGCCGTTCACGCTGCTCAGGCCGCGTTCGTTGAGCTGGGCGTCGTGGATCGGGAAGACCCGCTCGGCCCCGACCGCGTGGGCGAAGTCGATCGCCTCGGTGAGCTTCAGCCAGGACGCCTGGGCCGGCACCAGCAGCGTCTCGACCGGCTGCTCGGGCCGGTGCAGGGAGTCGCCCGGGTGGTAGACGGCGTCGCCGACGAGATAGCCCAGGTTGGCGCAGTCGGGCTGCCCGCCGTGGATGCCGGCGTGCCGACCGCCGAGCGCGGTCACGGAAAACCCGGCGGCGGTGAAGCGTCGACCGGCGCCGACCCTGGTCACGGGCAGCGGCGCCAGGTCGGGCAGCACGGCCCCCTCCGGCGCGAAGACCGGCACGCCGAGACCCGCCAACCGGAGCACGTCGACGTGGTCGGTGTGCTCGTGGGTGACCAGCACGGCGTCCGCCCCGGCGAGGGCCCGCGGTTCGCTCCAGGTGCCGGGATCGATGACCAGCACACCGCCGTCGTGCTCCAGCCGGACACAGGAGTGGGTGAACTTCGTGATCCGCATCCGGCGACCGTACGCCGGTGGCGGCACCCGGGGTGCCCGGCGGCGGGCGGCACGGGCCGGGTCGGAGTGCGGATGCCGGCCCGGCGTTCCCGGCCGGTTTCGCCGGACGGCTCGGGGAGCGCCCGGTCCCGCGTGAGAGGCTGCGGACGGAAGGGAGTGCCGACATGAGCGACTACGGCCACCCGCTGACCTTCGGGGCGTTCCTGACGCCCAGCAACGCCGAGCCCGGGCGGGTGGTGGGCCTCGCCGTGCTGGCCGAGCAGGTCGGGTTCGACCTGGTCACCTTCCAGGACCACCCCTACCAGCCCGCGTTCCTCGACACCTGGACGCTGATGAGTTTCGTGGCGGCCCGGACCGGCACGGTGCGGCTGGCCGCCAACGTGACGAACCTGCCCCTGCGCCCACCGGCCGTGCTCGCCCGCGCCGTGGCGAGCCTCGACCTGCTCAGCGGCGGCCGGGTGGAGCTCGGCCTGGGCGCCGGCGCGTTCTGGGAGGCCATCGAGGCGATGGGTGGGCGCCGGCTCTCCCCCGGGCAGGGCGTACGCGCCCTGGCCGAGGCGATCGACGTCATCCGCCAGGTCTGGGACGTCGACGCGCGCGGCGGCGTCCGGGTCGACGGCGAGTTCCACCGCGTGGTCGGCGCGAAGCGGGGCCCCGCGCCCGCCCATGACGTGGGCATCTGGCTCGGCGCGTACAAGCCGCGGATGCTGGCGTTGACCGGGCGCCGGGCCGACGGGTGGCTGCCGTCGCTGGGCTACCTGCAACCCGGCGACCTCGGCAGGGGCAACGCGATCATCGACGACGCCGCCCGGGAGGCCGGCCGGGATCCGGGCGACGTGCGCCGGCTGCTCAACGTCACCGGCCGCTTCGCCGCCGTGGGCCGGGGACCGCTGGACGGCCCCGCCGAGCAGTGGGCCGAGGAGCTGGCCGACCTCGCGCTCAGCGACGGGGTCAGCACCTTCATCCTGGGCAGCGACGACCCCGAGGACCTGCGGCGCTTCGCCGCCGAGGTGGCCCCCGCCGTACGCGAACTCGTGGCCGCCGAGCGCGCGGGCGGCACCGCTGCCGCCGCCGTGACCCCGGCGACGCCCGGGGCCGTCGAGGCGCAGCCGACACCCGGGGACGCCGGGGCGCAGCCGCCGGACGCCACGCGCGCTCCCGCCGGCGCGGGATCCCTCGCCGTCGCCCCCACGCCCGACGACGGCGTGCGCCGCAGCGCGATCCGCGTCTGGGACGAGACCACGCGGCCCACCGGTCCGGCGC
Organism: Micromonospora sp. CPCC 205546; assembly: GCF_036902715.1. NCBI lineage: Bacteria > Bacillati > Actinomycetota > Actinomycetes > Micromonosporales > Micromonosporaceae > Micromonospora > Micromonospora sp. CPCC 205546. The sequence goes on along the minus strand of NZ_JBAKHL010000076.1, from coordinate 2,830 downwards.
CCGACCCGGCGCGCACCTACCGCCCGCACGACCAGGCCGGGGCCCAGCACCTCGTCGACGTGCACGACGGGCTGCGCGCCGAGCTGGCCCGGCTGTACGACCTGGTGGAGCAGGTGGGCGCCGGGCTGGTCGACGCGGGCACGGCCCGCTCGCACGTCAACACGATGACCATCCGGCAGAACAAGTGGACGCTGGGCACGTACTGCGAGTCGTACTGCCGGGTGGTGACCACCCACCACACGCTGGAGGACCGGGGGATCTTCCCGCACCTGCGCCGGGGCGACGACCGCCTCGGCCCGGTGCTGGACCGGCTGGAGCAGGAGCACCACGCGATCCACGACGTGCTGGAACGCGTCGACCGGGCGCTGGTCGCGTTCGTCTCCGTCGCCGACGGGATGGCCGAGCTGCGCGCGGCGGTCGACCTGCTCAGCGACACGCTGCTGTCCCACCTCGCGTACGAGGAGCGCGAACTCGTCGAGCCGATCGCCCGGCTCGGGCTGAACTGATCCCACCGTCGCAGGCGTGCGGGTGGCGGAGGATCGGGACATGCAGCCACGACCGGGGCGGGGACACCGCCGCCTGCCGCACACCGCCGACGTACGCATCGAGGCATGGGCGCCGACGCGGGAGCAGTGCGTGGCCGAGGCGGTCGCCGCGCTGGTCGACACGTTCGTCGACCCCGCCGGGGCGCGGCCGGGCCCGCGGCGGGAGTTCCGCGCGCCGGCCGGCGACGACGACGCGGACCTGCTGGTGGGCGTACTCGACGAGGTGGTCTTCCGGATGGAGACGGCGGGTGAGCTGCCGCTGCACACCGACGTGGCCGACGACGGCGCCGGCGGCCTGGTGGTGCGCTGGCGCACGGCGGACACCGACGCCGTCGAGCTGATCGGCGCGGTGCCGAAGGCCGTCTCCCTGCACGGGCTGCGCTTCGGCCCCGACGACGGCGGGGCCTGGTCCTGCGCGGTGACGCTGGACGTGTGAGCCGCCCGATCGGCCCCTCACCGTGCCGCGTCCGCTCAGCCCTTCACCACGCCGAGCGGGACCAGCCGGGCCACCTTCCGGCACAGACCGGCGCCCTCGGCGGCGGCCACCACCGCCGAGACGTCCTTGTACGCCGTCGGCATCTCCTCGGCCAGGCCGCGCCGGGACGCCCCGCGCACCGCGATGTCCCGCGCCTCCAGCTGGGCACGCGGGTCCTGCCCGCGCTCCGAGCGCACGGCCTGCCTGCGGCTCTGCACCCGGCCGGCGCCGTGGCAGGTGGACGCGAAGGCCGGCGAGCCCGCCACGCCGGTGAGCACGTACGAGCCGGTGCCCATGGAGCCGGGGATCAGCACCGGCTGGCCCACGTCCCGCAGGTCGTCGGGCAGGTCGTCGTGCCCGGGTGGCAGGGCGCGCGTGGCGCCCTTGCGGTGCACGCACAGCGCGCGCGACGCGCCGTCGACGTCGTGCGTCTCGATCTTCGCGAGGTTGTGTGAGATGTCGTAGACCAGGTCGAGCCGGCTGCCGGTGACGCGGGCGAAGACCTTGCGGGCGGCGTCGGCCAACAGTTGCCGGTTGGCCCGGGCGTAGTTGGCGGCGGCGGCCATCGCGCCGAGGTAGGCGCGGCCCTCGGCGGAGGAGACCGGGGCGCAGGCGAGCTGCCGGTCGGGCACCCGGATGCCGTGTCGGGGCATCGCCTTCTCCATGGTCCGCACGTAGTCGGTGCAGATCTGGTGACCCAGCCCCCGGGACCCGCAGTGGATCATCACGCAGACCTGGCCGGGGCGCAGCCCGAAGGCGGTGGCGGCGGTGTCGTCGTACACCTCGTCGACGGCCTGCACCTCGAGGAAGTGGTTGCCGGAGCCGAGGCTGCCGACCTGGCCCGCGCCGCGCTCGATCGCCCGCTCGCTGACCCGCGCCGGATCGGCGTCGCCGACGGCCCCGGTGTCCTCGCAGCGCTCCAGGTCCCGTTGTACGCCGAAGCCGCGCTCGACGGCGTAGCGGGAACCGCCGCGCAGCACCGCGTCGAGTTCCGCGCGATTCGACAGGTGCCACACCGCGCCCCTGCCCATGCCGCGCGGGGTCGCCTCGCCCAGCCCGTCCAGCAGCGCGTCGAGGCGGGGCCGCAGCCCGTCGCGGTCGGTGTCGGCGGCGAGCAGCCGCACGCCGCAGGAGATGTCGAAGCCCACCCCGCCGGGCGAGACCACGCCACCCCGGGCGACGTCGGTGGCGGCCACCCCGCCGATCGGGAATCCGTAGCCCCAGTGCACGTCGGGCATGGCGTACGAGGCGCCGACGATGCCGGGCAGCGTGGCGACGTTCGCGACCTGCTCCAGCGACCTGTCCTCCCCGGCGTCGGGCAGCAGGGACCGGGACGCGAACACCACCCCCGGCACCCGCATCGGGTCGTGCCGGTCGATCCGGAAGCGGTACGGCGACTCCTCCACCAGCTCCATCCCCGGCGGCTACCCGGGCCTGCGGTCCCTACACCCGCTCGCCGGCCGCCGGCCGCCGCATCGCCCAGACGTCGGGACCGCCGTCGGGCACCCGCGCCTGGCCGGTGACCGCGAACCCGAGCCGCCGGTAGAAGCGCACGTTCGGCTCCGACGAGGTCTCCAGCACCGCCGGCAGGCCGGCCCGGTCGGCCTCGGCCAGGCCCGGCTGCAGCACCCGGACACCCAGCCCTCGGCCCTGGTCGACCCGGCGCACGCCGACGGTGGCGAGCAGGAACGCCGGCTCGGCCGACCGCAGCGCGGCGCAGGCGGCGTCGGCGGCGTGCAGCGCCGGCTGCCGGTCGCCGGCCAGCTCGGCGTTGCGCGCCGCGACGCCGGCCCAGACCTCGTCGGGCACC
>NZ_JBAKHL010000075.1:0-31300 GCF_036902715.1 Micromonospora sp. CPCC 205546 | reverse complement strand
GGCGGCCCTCGCGGAGCTGACGGGGGGGTCGTGGCCGGCCGCGCTCGCGGCGGTGGCCGTGGCGAGCGCGGCCGCCCGGCTCGGGGTGGCGCTCGCCTGCCGGCGCGGGGTGCCGGCCGCCCGCCCGGAGGGGCTCGGCGCGCTCGTCGCGGGCACCGTCGGGCCGCTCGCCCTGGCCGCCGGGGCGGTCGCCGTCGCGCTGCCGGCGCTCGCGGCCGTGCCGGGCCGCCCGTGGCAGGGGCCGGTCGCCGTCGCCGCCGCCCTCGCCGTCGCGGTGGGGCTGCTGCGGCACGTGGTACGCCGCCTCGGCGGTGTCACCGGCGACGTGCTGGGCGCGACCGTGGAGGTGGTCACCACGCTGGTCTACCTGGGAGTGGTGCTGTCCGGCTGAACGGGGCACACCGCGCCGGGTAGCGTTCTCCCACGACAGCACCGGCGCGGCCAACCGGGGGACGACATGCTCATCACGGACGACTTCCTGCCCGTACCGGTTCCGGAGTCGCTGAGCGCGACCTACCTGGTGCCCATGACGGGGCTGCCGAAGGTGAGCGCGAAGACCGCCGTGGCACGCCTCGCCGGCCGGCTGGCCGAGCCGGTGCACGGGCTGGCGCGGCAGATGCTCGACAGCCCGTTGATGAGCGTGGACACCCGGCCGATCGCGGAGTTCCCCGAGCTGCCGCCGGATCTGCTCACCGCGTTCGGCGCCACCGAGGCGCAGCTGGCCCGGCTGGCCGCCGCGAGCCACCTCGTCGTGGTGCAGGCCGAGTACCGGCCCGGCTGGCCGCCGGCGCACGAGTGGGCCGCCCGGGCGGTGGCCGCCGCCGTCGCGGAGTCCGTCGACGGCGACGTGGTGGACGTGTTCGGCCTGCAGTTCCTCGACCCGGCGACGGCGCTGCGCTCGCTGCCCGACGCCCAGGGGCGGATCCGGCTGGTCGACTGGGTGCTGGTGCCCTACTCGTCCGACGCCGAGGGGCTCTGGTTCACCACGAAGGGGCTGCGCCGCTTCGGGCTGCTGGAGTTGCAGACCCAGGGCGTACCGGACCACCTGACCCGGGCCTGGGGCGCGGTGATGACCGGTGCGGCCCGGCGGCTGCTGCGGGACTGGACCGACGGGCTCTCCGGCGAGGAGGTGCCGGCGTTCGTGCAGCTTCCGGTGCTGGCCACGGTGACCGGGCACGACATCGCGGTGGCGTACGGCAATCCGGAACAGCACGGCGCGACGGCCCCGGTGCTGCTACGGCTGGAGCTGGACCCGGCCACCGATCCGGACGCCGACTCGTTCCTCAGCCTGCGCCCGCCCGCCGGGCACGCGGGGCCGGAGGGCCGCTACTACGCCACCGCCTGCGCGACCCTCTTCGCCGGCATCCGACCGGACGTGCGCTACGCGCGCTCGGGCGACGCGATGACCCGGGCGGTCGCCACCGCACGCGCCGGGCTGGGCGACATCCGGGCCCGGTTCCTCGCCGGCCAGCTACCGCCGGAGACGCAGCTCGTGGTCAAGTACGGCCTGCCCGGCGACGACGGCCCGGAGTTCGTGTGGGCCGGGGTGACCTCGTGGGACACGCCGGAGCGGATCGAGGCGGCCAGCGCCAGCGACGCCGACACCGACCCGACGGTGCGGATCGGCTCGCCGGTCGTCGTGGAGGCCACCGACGTCGTCGACTGGGCCGTGCTCGACGGCACCGGCGTCATCGAGGGCGGCTGGACGCAGGCCGTCCTCGACGCCGGCGAACGCCCCGGCCCCCCGGTCTGACCCGGGGCGCCGGCGAACGCCCCGCCCCCGCGTGCGCCCTGGGGTCAGCGCACCGAGGGGGTGACGAACGGGGGGCGGGTGAGGCGCATCCGGGCACGACGGCCGCGGATGTCGACCTCGACCACGTCGCCGTCGGCGAGCTTCGCGGCGGTGTCCAGCAGCGCCAGGGCGACGCCCTGCTTGAGGGTGGGCGAGAACGTGCCGCTGGTGATCGTGCCCACCTGCGCGTCGCCGACGTGCACCGTCATGCCGGGGCGCGGGATCGCCCGGTCGACCGCCGCCAGGCCGCGCAGCGTACGCCTCGGGCCGGCGGCCTTCTCCGCGAGCAGCGCGTCGCGGCCCCAGAACGCCGGCTTGTCCCAGCCGACCGCCCAGCCGGAGCGGGCCTGCACCGGGGTGATCTCCGGCGACAGGTCCTGGCCGTGCAGCGGGTATCCCATCTCGGTGCGCAGGGTGTCCCGGGCGGCCAGCCCGCAGGCGCGCAGCTCGGGGTCCGCCGCGAAGAGCGCGTCCCAGACCGCGACCGCGTCGGCCGCCGGCACCACCAGCTCGTAGCCCAGCTCCCCGGTGTAGCCGGTGCGGCACACGGTCAGCTCGACCGGCCCGGCGGCGCCGTTGAGGGTCGCGGTCGAGAAGCTCATGTAGTCGTGGTCGGTCGGCAGGCCGAGCGCGCCGAGCAGCTCGGCCGAGCGCGGACCCTGCACGGCGAGGACCGCGTACGCCTCGTGCTCGTCGGTGACCGTGACCGACGCCGGGGCGGCGGCGCGCAGCCGGCGCACCACCTCGGCGGTGTTCGCGGCGTTCGGGATGAGGAAGACGTGCTCGTCGGCGTGCAGGTAGGCGATGATGTCGTCCACCACGCCGCCGGTGGCGTCGTCGCAGCAGAGGGTGTACTGCGCCCGGCCCGGCCCGATGCGGCCCAGGTCGTTGCTGAGGCAGGCGTTGACGAACTCCGCCGCGCCCGGCCCGGTCACCCGCGCCTTGCCCAGGTGGGAGACGTCGAAGACGCCCACCCCGGTCCGCACCGAGGTGTGTTCCTTCAGCACCCCGCCCCCGGCGTACTCCAGCGGCATCTCCCAGCCACCGAACGGGGCGAACTTGGCGCCGCGAGCGGTGTGCCGCTCGTGCAGCGGAGAACGGCGCAGCCGGGTCGCGGCGGCGTCGGAGGTCACGTCGGTCATGGGTGGGAACTTACCGGGAGCTGCACGGCTGGTTAGCATCGGCGGGACCCGTCGGAGTCGTCGGCGGGACAGCCCCGACCTCCGACGGGTACGTTCCGCCGGAGACCTCCATCGCCGGTACGCGACGACGCGACCGGCCCGGCCCGCCCGGAGTAGCTTCAGTGACATCGCCCAGCACCACCCTGAGCCTGGTCGACACCGACCCCGCCGAACTCGCCGTCGACGCGATCGTGATCGGCGTGCACAGCCAGACCGGAGAGCAGGCCGCCACCACCGGCCTGGCCGGCACCCTGCTGCTGGCCAGCGGCGCGGAGAGCATCGCCGCCGCCTTCGACGGCAAGCTGACCGAGACGCTGGCCCTGCTCGGCGCGACCGGCGCCCCCGGCGAGGTGATCAAGCTGGCCACGCTGGGCACGGTCACGGCCCCGGTGGTCGCGGCCGTCGGGCTCGGCGGCGAGCCGACCGGCGCCGCCCCGGCTCCGGAGACCCTGCGCCGGGCCGCCGGTGCGGCCGTACGGGCGCTCGCGGGCGCGCCGCGGGTGGCGCTCGCGCTGCCGCTGCCGGACGACGCGGACGCCCCGGCGGCGCTGCGCGCGGTGGCGGAGGGCGCGCTGCTCGGCGGCTACCGCTTCGCCGGCTACAAGACCCGGCCGCAGCCGTCGCGGCGCGAGCCGGTCGCCGAGGTGCTCATCGCCGTGCCGGACGCCGGTGACGCCGGCGCCCAGGCCGAGATCGCCCGCGCCCAGGTGGTCGGCGGCGCGGTCCGGCGCAGCCGGGACTGGGTCAACACGGCCCCCAACGAGCTGCGCCCGCCGTCGTTCGCCGACTCGGTGGCGGACGCCGCCCGGGAGGCCGGCCTGTCGGTCGAGGTCCTCGACGAGGCGGCCCTGGCCGCCGGCGGATACGGCGGCATCATCGCCGTCGGGCAGGGCTCGGAGGCCCCGCCGCGGCTGGTGAAGCTGACCTACACCCCGGCCGGCGGCGGCAACGGCAAGCGGGTGGCGCTGGTCGGCAAGGGCATCACCTTCGACACCGGCGGCATCTCGATCAAGCCGGCGCAGGGCATGTGGGAGATGAAGTCCGACATGGGCGGTGCCGCCGCGGTGGCCGCGACCATGCTGGCGATCGCCGCGCTCAAGCCCTCGGTGGCCGTGACGGCGTACCTGCCGATGGCGGAGAACATGCCGTCCGGGCGGTCCTACCGGCCGGGTGACGTGATCACCATGTACAACGGCAAGAAGGTGGAGGTGCTCAACACCGACGCCGAGGGCCGGATGATCCTGGCCGACGCCATCGCGCGGGCCTGCGAGGACGGGTGCGACTACCTCTTCGAGACCTCCACCCTCACGGGCGGGCAGGTCGTCGCGCTGGGCAAGCGGATCGCCGGCGTCATGGGCACCCCCGAGCTGTGCGAGCGGGTCCGCACCACCGGCGACGCGGTCGGCGAGCCGGCCTGGCCGATGCCGCTGCCGGACGACGTGCGCAAGGGCATGGACTCCGACGTGGCCGACATCTCCCAGGTCAACGCGATCATGGACCGGGCCGGGCACATGCTGCAGGGCGGGGTGTTCCTGCGGGAGTTCGTCACCTCCGACGTCGCCTGGGCGCACATCGACATCGCCGGGCCGAGCTACCACGCGGCCGAGCCGACCGGTTACTGGACCAAGGGCGGCACGGGCGTGCCGGTGCGCACGCTGGTCCAGCTCGTCGAGGACGTCGCCGCCAACGGCTGACGTACGCGCGCGGGGCCCCCTCGTTCGGCGAGGGGGCCCCGCGCGTTCCCGCCGGTCGACGGCCGCCGGGTCAGAAGAGCTCGGGGCGGCGCTTGCGGCGCTCGTTGTAGTCGCGCATCCGCTGCGGGTAGCCCATCAGCCGCACGTCGTAGACCGGGATGCCCATCCGGTACGCGAAGCGGCGCGCCCCGTCGGGGCCGTCGATGCGGCGGCGGGTCCACTCTCCGTCGTCGGCGATCAGCATGACCGTGGTCTCGGTGACGGTGGTCCGCGGCTCGATGTACGCCTCCACCCCGCGGCGGCTGCGCACGAAGCCCTCGAGGTGCTCCAGGTCGGCACGGTCGGCGGCGCGGTCGAGGCTGACCGCCCGCGTCTTCTTGCGGCGCCGGAACAGTCCCACCGAGCGTCTCCCCCTTCGGTCCGTCGTCGAGGCCAGTGCCAAGAGTACGTGTCACGGACGTGTCGTTGGGCACCTCAGTACGCGGGCGGCGGGCGGTGGTGACAAGATGACCGAGGTGGGGTGTGCCCGTGTTACCCCGCCGTGACCCCCCGAAGCAGTGACGCGACCTGGGAGTTGGACGTGAGCGAGCCGAACGACGCAACCTTCGACATCGTCATCCTCGGAGGTGGCAGCGGCGGCTACGCGACCGCCCTGCGTGCCGTCCAGCTGGGCCTGAAGGTCGCGCTGGTCGAGAAGGGCAAGCTCGGCGGCACCTGCCTGCACAACGGCTGCATCCCGACCAAGGCGCTGCTGCACGCGGCCGAGATCGCCGACCAGACGCGCGAGTCGGAGCAGTTCGGCGTGAAGGCCGAGCTGGTCGGCATCGACATGGCGGGGGTCAACGCCTACAAGGACGGCGTCATCTCCCGGCTCTACAAGGGCCTGCAGGGCATGCTCAAGGGCAACAAGGCGATCACCATCGTCGAGGGCCACGGCAAGCTCGTCGGCAAGAACGTCGTCGAGGTCGACGGCAAGCGCTACACCGGCCGCAACGTCGTGCTGGCCTCCGGCTCGTACGCCAAGAGCCTGCCCGGCCTGGAGGTCGACGGCGAGCGGGTCATCACCAGCGACCACGCGCTCACCCTCGACCGGGTGCCGGCCTCCGCGATCGTGCTCGGCGGCGGCGTGATCGGCGTCGAGTTCGCCAGCGTGTGGAAGTCCTTCGGGGTGGACGTCACGATCATCGAGGCGCTCCCCCGGCTGGTCGCGGCCGAGGACGAGGAGTCCTCGAAGGCGCTGGAGCGGGCGTTCCGGAAGCGGAAGATCAACTTCAAGGTCGGCAAGCCCTTCGAGAAGGTCGAGAAGACCGACAAGGGCGTCAAGGTCACCATCGCCGGCGGTGACACCGTCGAGGCGGAGCTGCTGCTGGTCGCCGTCGGCCGCGGCCCGAACACCGCCGACCTCGGTTACGAGGAGCAGGGCGTCAAGATGGACCGCGGTTACGTGCTGACCGACGAGCGGCTGCGCACCAGCGTGCCGAACGTCTACGCCGTCGGCGACATCGTGCCCGGCCTCCAGCTCGCCCACCGGGGCTTCCAGCAGGGCATCTTCGTCGCCGAGGAGATCGCCGGGCAGAACCCGGCGGTCATCGACGAGGTCGGCATCCCCCGCGTCACCTACTCCGACCCCGAGCTGGCGTCGGTCGGCCTGACCGAGGCGAAGGCCAAGGAGCAGTACGGCGCCGACAAGGTCAAGACCTACAACTACAACCTGGGCGGCAACGGCAAGAGCCAGATCCTCAAGACGGCCGGCTTCGTCAAGCTCGTCCGGGTGGAGGACGGCCCCGTGGTCGGCGTGCACATGGTCGGCGCCCGGGTCGGCGAGATGGTCGGCGAGGCCCAGCTCATCTACAACTGGGAGGCGTACCCGGCCGAGGTGGCGCAGCTCGTGCACGCCCACCCGACGCAGAACGAGGCCCTGGGCGAGGCGCACCTGGCGCTCGCCGGCAAGCCGCTGCACGCACACGCCTGATCACGACAACCGCGGCGTCCGGCGACGGGCGATGATCCCACCAGGGGAATGAAGGAGTCTTTGAAGATGCCGGTATCGGTCACCATGCCCCGGCTCGGTGAGAGCGTCACCGAGGGCACCGTCACGCGCTGGCTCAAGCAGGAGGGCGACACCGTCGAGGTCGACGAGCCCCTGCTCGAGGTGTCGACCGACAAGGTCGACACCGAGATCCCGTCCCCGGCGGCGGGCGTGCTGAGCCGGATCGTGGTCGGCGAGGACGAGACCGCCGAGGTCGGCAGCGAGCTGGCCGTGATCGCGGGCGAGGGCGAGTCCGCCGGCGGCGACGAGGCCGCCGGGCAGCAGGAGGAGCCGGCCGAGCAGGCCGAGGAGGCAGCCGAGGAGCCGCAGGCCGAGGCGGAGCAGCCGGCCGTCGAGGAGCCGCAGGCGGAGCAGGCGCAGGCGGCCCCGGCGTCGTCGGGCGAGGGCACCCCGGTCAAGATGCCGGCCCTGGGCGAGAGCGTCACCGAGGGTACGGTCACCCGCTGGCTCAAGCAGGTCGGCGACACCGTCGAGGTGGACGAGCCGCTGCTGGAGGTCTCGACCGACAAGGTCGACACCGAGATTCCGTCGCCGGTGGCCGGCACGGTCCTGGAGATCAAGGTCCCCGAGGACGAGACCGCCGCGGTCGGCGCCGACCTGGCCGTGATCGGTGCCGCCGGCGGTGCCGCGACCGAGGCGAAGCCGGAGCCCGAGCCGAAGGCCGAGCCCAAGGCGGAGCCGAAGGCCGAGGCCAAGCCCGAGCCGAAGGCCGAGCCCAAGCCGGAGCCCAAGGTCGAGGAGCCGACCCCGGGCATGTCGTACAACGAGCCGTCGGCGGAGGCCGAGACCTCGGCGCAGCCCGCGCAGGCCGAGCGGAAGGCCATGCCGTCGGCCCCCGCCACGCAGCGCCCGTCGGCGCCCGCCCCCCAGGGTGGCGGCGAGGAGACCGCCGGCTACGTGACCCCGCTGGTGCGCAAGCTCGCCGGCGAGCACGGCGTGGACCTCTCCTCGGTCAACGGCACCGGCGTCGGTGGCCGGATCCGCAAGCAGGACGTGCTGGAGGCGGCGGAGAAGGCGAAGGCCGCCAAGGCCGCGCCGGCCCCGGCGCAGCAGCCCGCCGCGGCGGCGGCCCCGGCCAAGCCGGCCGCCAAGCCGCAGCCGAGCGCCAAGCGCGGCACGACCGAGAAGCTCCCCCGGATCCGGGCGACGATCGCCAAGCGGATGCAGCAGTCGCTGCACGAGATGGCGCAGCTGACCACGGTGGTCGAGGTGGACGTCACCAGGGTCGCCAAGCTGCGGGCGCAGGCCAAGGAGTCGTTCCAGCAGCGGCACGGCGTGAAGCTGTCGTTCCTGCCGTTCTTCGCCCTCGCGGCGGTCGAGGCACTGCAGACCTACCCGATCGTCAACGCCAGCATGGACCTCGACGCCGGCACGATCACCTACCCGGACTCGGAGAACCTCGGCATCGCCGTGGACACCGAGCGGGGTCTCATGGTGCCGGTGATCCACGGTGCCGGTGACTTGAACCTGGGCGGCATCGCCAAGCGGATCGCCGACCTGGCCGAGCGGACCCGGACCAACAAGATCAGCCCGGACGAGATCGCCGGGGCGACCTTCACGCTGACCAACACCGGCAGCCGGGGCGCCCTCTTCGACACCCCGATCGTGCCGTCGCCGCAGTCGGCGATGCTCGGCACGGGTGCCGTGGTGAAGCGTCCGGTCGTGGTCAACGACCCGGAGCTGGGCGAGGTCGTCGCCGTCCGGTCGATGGTCTACCTGGCCCTGTCGTACGACCACCGGCTGATCGACGGCGCGGACGCCGCCCGTTTCCTGGTCGCGGTCAAGGAGCGGCTGGAGGCCGGCAACTTCGAGGCCGAGCTCGGCCTGTAGTTCCCGCCTGACGGCACGAGGGGCGCCCCGGTCACCGACCGGGGCGCCCCTCGCCGTCCGCCCGCCCGACCGGGGCGTCCGTCCGACCCCGGCGTTCGACCCGCCCGCCGCCTGGTCCACCGGCCGCAGGCCGGTCCGCCGCCGGGGGTGACCTGATTCCGGCCCGGTGGCGACAGGGCACTGCCAGAGTGGATGGGGTGGGTGGCATCCGGTGGCGCGAGCGGCTGGGACCGGCCGTCTCGATCGCCCCCGGCGCCCGGGTCGACCGGTTCGAGGTCTTCTTCGACCTGGTCTTCGTCTTCTCGTTCTTCATCATCACCCGGGCCACCGCCGCCCACATCTCCGGCTGGCAGCTCGCACACGCCATGCTCGTGCTCGCCGTGCTCTGGTGGTGCTGGGTCGTCCACTGCGTGGTCGCCACCCGCGTACGGCTCGGCGAGGGCTTCGTTCCGGTGCTCATGGTCGTCGGCATGGCCGCGCTGTTCTGCTTCGCGCTGTCGCTCCCCCAGGCCTTCAGCGACGCCACCGACGTGGCCGCCGGCCCGATGGTGGTCGCGCTGAGCTACGTGGTGATCCGTGGCGTGCACCTGTCGCTGTACTGGCACGTGGCGCGGGAGAAGCCCGGGGAGCGCCGGCTGCTGCTGAAGTACTCCCCGGAGATGGCGGTCAGCACCCTGCTGCTCATGGCCGCCGCGCTGATCCCGCCGCAGATCGAGGACCCCGACCGGGCGGCGCTGCTGCGCGACGGGCTCTGGGTCAGTGTCGTGCTGCTCCAGTACGGCATGGGCCTGGTCGCGGGGGCCTGGGGCTGGACGGTGACCTCCGCCGAGCACTGGACCGAGCGGTACGACCTCATCCTGATCATCGCCCTGGGCGAGTCCGTCATCTCCGTCGGCGTCGGCAGCAACCTGCTCGGCCAGCCTCCGACGTGGCCGTCGGTCGCCGCGGCGGTGCTCGGCATCTTCTTCACGGCCGCGCTGTGGTGGGCGCACTACGACGTGATCGCCCCGGCCGCGCGGATCGCCCTGCACGCGTCCGAGGGCCGACCCAGGGTCTCGATGGCCCGCGACGCGTACGCCTACATCCACCTGCCGATGATCGCCGGCATCATCCTGTTCGCCCTCGGTGCCGAGGAGATCGTGCACCAGGTCGCCGACCCCGAGGTGCCGGTGGCGGATCCCACGCACGGCCCCGGCGTCCTGCTGCTGTTCGGCGGAGTCGCCTGCTATCTGAGCGCGAACATGCTGTTCCAGTGGCGCACCCTGCGCACCGTCTCGTGGACCAGGGTCGGCGCCGTGCTCCTGTTGGCCGCCACCGTGCCGGTCGGCCAACGACTGCCCGGGCTGGCGGCCCTCGCCCTGCTCACCGCGATCTGCGTCGGGCTGGTGGCCGTCGAGGCGGTGGTCATGGCGGACTCCCGGCGTGCCCTGCGCGAGATGGTCTTCGAGGAGAAGAGCACCCACGAGGCGCACGAGGCCGCCTGGCGCGCCCGCTGGCGCGAGCCCACCCCGGACGAGCCGTCGACCTGACAGGTGACACCGGAGCACACCCCTCGTCAGGTGCGTAGCACTTCGTAGCACCCTGAACTAGGATCGTGTCGTGGCAGAGCACGCTCACCGGGAGATAACGCAGCGGGAGTTGCGCAACGACTCGGGCGCGATCATGCGACACGTCGAGTCCGGCGAGTCCTTCGTCATCACGCGCAACGGCACCCCCGTCGGAAAACTCATCCCGCTCCGCCGGCGCACGTTCGTCCCCCGGGCGGAGGTGCTCGCCACCTTCGCGACGGCCCCCGCACTCGACGGCGAGAGGTTCCGCGCGGACATCGATTCGTCGGTCGAGCAGGACCCTTTCAGCCGTGAGTGGTGACGCGCCGGTCCGTGGCCTGATCGACACGAACGTCGTGATCCATCTCGGCGCCCTCGGCCCGGAGGACCTGCCCGAGCAGATGGTGATCAGCGCCGTGACGCTCGCGGAGCTCTCCGCCGGCCCACACCACACCGACGACCGCGCCGAGCGGGCCCGGCGGACCAGCGTCCTCCAGCATGCCGAGGCCGTGTTCGAGCCGCTGCCCTTCGACGCCGAGGCAGCGCGGGCCTTCGGCCTGGTCACCAGTGCGGTCCTGGCCACGGGACGCACCACCCGCCGTCGGCTGGCGGATCTGATGATCGCCTCCATCGCGTACGCGAACGGACTGTCGCTCTACACCACCAACCCGACCGACTTCGTCGGGCTGGAGGAGTTGGTCTCCGTCCGGCCGGTCCGACGGCCCTGACCGGGCACGTGTCGCCGCGCCCGCTGTCGTAGGCTGGCCGCAGCGTCGCGGTGCACCCGGCAAGCAGACCGCCGAGGGCATGGAGGCGCGGGACAGCATGGGACGCACATGCCCCCCGTCACGCCGCACGAGCGCCTGCGGGCCTTCGGCAACCAACTGGTCGAGATCCACCTCTGGCTCCGCGAGGAGCTGGCCCGCCTGCGCGAGGGGGTGGGTGACCCCGGCGTACGGCCGAGGGACCTGCGGGCCCACTGCCTGGCGTTCTGCGCGGCGCTGACCCGGCACCACACCGGCGAGGACGCCGGGGCGTTCCGGGTGCTGGCCGAGCGGGCGCCCGAGCTGGCCCCGGTGCTGCGCGAGCTGGAGGCCGACCACGACATCGTGGCCGAGGCCCTGCGCCGGGTCGAGGAACTGCTCGGTGGGGCCGCGCCGCCCGACGAGGTGCGGGCCGAGCTGGACACTCTCGCCGCGCTGCTCGAGACGCACTTCCTCTACGAGGAGAAGAAGCTCGTGCGCGCGCTCAACGGGCTGACCGAGGGCAGCACCGAGGGGCTCCTCGGGGTGCCCCTCCCGCCAGCGCAGGACGGGTAGGTCTGCCGGTAGCAGAATCGCCCCCGTCGGGCTTGGCGGGTCGGTCCGGGCCCGGCAGGGTGAGCCCATGGCGACCTTCACCCTCCAGGCGACCCCGTCCGACGGCCCGAGCTGGCTGGAGCTGGCCCGGCGGGTCGAGGCGGCCGGCTTCGACGCCCTGTCCACCGCCGACCACCCCGGGTCGGCCGCGTCACCGTTCGTCGCCCTGGCCGCCGCCGCGGCGGTGACCGAGCGGATCGGCCTCGGCTCGTACGTCTCGAATGCAGGCGTTCGCGAGCCGATGCTGCTCGCCTCCGACGTGGCCTCCCTCGACCTGCTCTCCGGCGGGCGGGCCCGCTTCGGCCTCGGCGCCGGGCACACCCCGGCCGAGTGGCGCGCGATCGGGCGGGAGCGCCCCGACGTCGCCGGTCGGGTACGCCGCTGCCTGGCCGTCGCCCAGGCCGCCCGCGCCCTGCTCGACGGCGAGGAGGTCACTGTCGACTCCCCCGACCTGGTCGTGCGGGGGGCACGGCTGGAGACCCCGCGCCCGGTGCAGCGGCGGATCCCGTTCACCCTCGGCACGGCGAACTCCGCGATGCTGCGCTGGGCCGGCGCGCACGCCGACGTGGTCGGGCTGTCCGGGCTCGGCCGCACCCTTCCCGACGGCCACGCGCACAAGGTGCGTTGGCGCGAGGCCGACATCGAGAAGCAGCTGGACTGCGTCGCGGCCGGGGCGGAAGGGCGGGCCGAGCCGCCGGTGCTGGAGGCGCTCGTGCAGCACGTCGTCGTCACCGACGACGCCGAGGCTGCCGCCGCGCCGACCGCCGAGCGGATCGGCCTGAGCGTCGCCGAGCTGCTCGCGACGCCGTTCGTGCTGATCGGCACCGAGGACGAGATCGTCGCGGCGGTCGCCGCGCACCGGCGCCGCTGGGGCGTCACCCGCTTCGTCGTACGCGAGGACGCGCTCGACCCCCTCACGCCGGTGCTGGCCCGCCTAGCCACAACGTGACACAGCCAGCATTGACGCGCAGATCCGATGATTAGAGTGCCATCGAGCTGGCTGCGTCGGACCTCGATGACCGGCGGTGTTTCTGATTCGTCTCGATACCATGCAGGTATCTTTATGTCACACAGGTATCAGCCCTTGCGGCCGCAGTGGTTCATCAGCTGCACGCCTTCCACCTCTTCCGTCGTCCAGACGCGGCCAGGGACTGCGACCAGCCCCGCCACTTCTGAAACACGCCGCAGCGCGCTACTAGCGCTCGTGCCGACCCCTGGGCATTGAGCGTCACCAGACCCGGCTGTGCTGTCCCATGCCTAAGCTGCTGCTCGGAGTTTCAGGAGGTGGAATGAATGTGCCTAGGGTCGGTCAGCTGTGCTCGGAGACCCGAGCGACGAACGTCCGCCAGGCAGCCGGCGTGAAGACCTACGCCGGACCGGCATGGTCCTTGAGTCCCGTACGCCGACAACGCCAGGGAGGTTATCGGCGACCTCGACGCAGTCGCCCTGATTGTTGCCGCTCTTCGTGCTCTTGCGCCATCGCGCGCCAGTCAGGTCCATGATGCTGCCGCTTCCCTGGCAGGTCCAGGGAACCTCCACGGGCAAGAGCCTCGCCCCGGATGCGTCTCCACCGTGATGTCTGCCCCTGTCAGTCGTGCCGGATGATCTGTTGGAACGTACCGTCGGGTCTCACCACGACCAGCTCCTTCAGCCCGCCGATGGGCCAGTCGTCGAACTGGCGCCGCAGAGCCGTCAGGTCACCCAACGGTTCCGGCCCCCGCAGACCTGGCGGAGCTGAAACGGATGCTGACCGAGAGGGGCGCCGGTGCCGCCGTGGATTCGCTCGACGAGTTCCTCGTCGGGCGGAGTCCCACGAAGAACCAGCCGCACCTCATCCACACGGTGGTCGGTCCGTACGCGCCACCGCCGCGCCGGCCCATGAGGTCGTGTAGCCGCCCAGGTGCTGGCGCATCGACAACATTCGAGCCTTCCGATCGTCGGAACTTTCTGACATCATCCGGCGAATAGATCGAAGGTTATGACCGTGGAGGTTCGGATGCGTACCCGTCTGACGAGTGTTCTCAGCGTCGCCCTGCTGGCCACCGCCGCGTTCCTGGCGCCGGCGTCGCCCGCCGCCGCCGCGCCGTCGTTCCGCACGCCGTTCCCGTGCAACCAGACCTGGTCCGGCGAGACCCGCACCGGCCACAGCCCGCAGTACGCGATCGACTTCAACCGGGCCAACGACCACGGCGATCCGGTCAAGGCCAGCGCCCCGGGCACGGTGGACGTGGTCGCCAACCTCGGTGACACCAGCTACGGCCGGTACGTGCGGATCAACCACGGCAACGGGTACACCACCTACTACGCCCACCTCAGCGGGTTCAACGTCTCGGTCGGCCAGTCCGTCGGCTACAGCACCACCATCGGGTACGTGGGCACCAGCGGCGGCTCCTCCGGCTCGCACCTGCACTACGAGCAGCGCCTCAACGGCAGCGACATCAAGGTGCGCTTCAGCGGCAACCTGGCTCTCTACTTCGGGACGCGCAACTACACGCGTACCGCCGGCTGCTGATCCACCCGGACGCGGCGCGCCGCCGGCCGTCCGGTCGGCGGTCGCGCCCGGTGGAGTGGGCGACCGCCTCAGCGCATCCGATCGGCCGTCCGTGTCCGAAGATGGGAGCATGCGGATCCTCATGGCCGGCGCGTCCGGCTTCCTCGGCACCCGGCTGGTCGACCGGCTCACGACGGACGGGCACCAGGTCACCCGGCTGGTCCGCCGGCCGCCACGCACCCCGGACGAGCGGCGGTGGAACCCGTCCGCCGCGCAGCTCGACCCTGCGGTCGTGGCGGAGGCCGACGCGGTGGTCAACCTGGCCGGCGCGGGCGTGGGCGACAAGCGCTGGAACGACGAGTACCGGCAGCTGATCCGCTCCAGCCGGGTCGACACCACCAGCACGCTGGCGATCACCATCGCCGGCCTGCCGGAGGCCGACCGGCCCCGGGCGCTGTTGAACTCCTCGGCGGTCGGCTGGTACGGCAACACCGGCGACCGGACGGTCGAGGAGGACGCCCCGGCGGGCGAGGGCTTCCTGGCCGACGTCTGCCGGGTCTGGGAGGCCGCGACCCGGCCGGCCGAGGACGCGGGCGTACGCGTCGTGCGGCTGCGCATCGGGCTGCCGCTGCACCGCGACGGCGGGCTGCTCAAGCCGCAGCTGCTGCCGTTCCGGCTGGGCATCGCCGGGCGGCTCGGCAGCGGCCGGCAGTGGCTGCCGTGGATCTCCATGGCGGACTGGCTGGACGCCACACGGTTCCTGCTGGACCGCGACGACCTGGTGGGGCCGGTCAACCTGGTCGGGCCGGCCCCGGTGACCAACGCCGAGTTCACCCGGGAACTGGCCCGGCAACTGCGCCGCCCGGCCATCGTCCCGATCCCGGCGCTGGCGTTGAAGGTGGTGCTCGGCGGCTTCGCGCACGAGGCGCTGACCAGCACCCGCGTCCTTCCGGGCGTGCTCACCGGGGCCAGCTTCACCTACCGCCACCCCGACCTGGCCGCCGCCCTGCGCGCCGCCCTCACCGAGTGACGGCCCGGGTCGCGCGTGGCCGGACGCCCGACGGGACGTCCGGCCACGGCGGGGCAGGGCGGGGCAGGGCGGGATCAGCAGCCGATCACCCAGTGGTTGGGGCCGGTCTGCTTGAGGGTGCTGGTGTAGAAGGTGTTGTAGAGGCCCATCCGCTGGTTCGAGCCGTTGGCGTAGGCGTACCCGCCGGACTGGTAGGCACGGCCGGCGGCGACGTGCGCGTAGTTGGTGGCCGTCACGCAGGTCGGCGCCGTGGTCGGGCTCGCGGTCGGGGAGGCGGTGGGGCTCGCCGTCGGGGTGGGGCTGGGGCCCGTTCCACCGTTCAGGCCGAAGAAGACCGCGTCGTGGTACGCCGAGCAGATGGTGTCCAGCAGGTACGCCCCGGCGGTGCCGCACTGGTCGGCTGCCGGGCCCGGGTCGACCGGGGTGCCGTGGCCCATGCCGGAGACCCGGTAGAGGCGGACGTCGTTGCTGCCGTACACCTCCAGGCTGGTGTTGGCGGGCAGCGACGCGGTGCTGGTGGGGGTCTGCGAGACGCCCCGGACGTTGGTCCACTGGTCGCGCAGCTCGACGGCGTTGGCCGGTACGACGGTGGGGTCCGAGGTGCCGTGCCAGATGGCGACGCGGGGGCGCGGGCCGGTGTACCCGGGGTACGCGGCCCGGACCAGGTTCCCCCACTCCTGCGGGGTCTTGTCCACCCCGCTGTACTGGCAGGTGCTGGTGGAGGCGGGCGGCGAGCAGCGGTACGGCAGGCCGGCGACGACCGAGCCGGCGGCGAAGACGTCCGGATAGGTGGCCAGCATGACCGCGCTCATCCCCCCGCCGGCGGAGAGCCCGCTGACGAACACCCGGCGGGCGTCGGTGCCGTAGTTGTTCCTGGCGTGCTCGACCATCTGCCTGATCGACAGCGCCTCGCCGGAGCCCCGGGCGATGTCCTGCTCGACGAACCAGTTGAAGCAGCTCAGCGGCTGGTTGGCGCTGGACTGCTGCGGCACGATGAGGGCGAACTTCCACTGGTCGGCGAACTTCCACCAGCCCGAGTTGGCGAAGTAGCCGGCGGCGTTCT
The DNA here is from genome assembly GCF_036902715.1 of Micromonospora sp. CPCC 205546. Classification (NCBI taxonomy): domain Bacteria; kingdom Bacillati; phylum Actinomycetota; class Actinomycetes; order Micromonosporales; family Micromonosporaceae; genus Micromonospora; species Micromonospora sp. CPCC 205546. Next base: position 15,264 of record NZ_JBAKHL010000075.1, on the reverse strand, counting down.
GGGTGCAGCCGTGCAGCAGCACGACGGCCGGGGCCCCCGCCGGCAGGTTGTCCGGCCGGTACGCGTACATGGCGAGGTTGCCGGGGTTGGAGCCGAAGTTGGTGACCTGGGTCAGGGTGGCGGCCTGGGCGGGGGCGGCGACGGTCGTCACCGCGGCGGCGGCGAGGACCATCCCGGCGACCACGCCGGTCAGCCGGGCGAGCAGGGACGGGGAGCGGCGCACGGGGGCCTCCTCGGGACGGGGTGTGAACTGGGTCACCCGCGAATTGCCGCGACGTTACGTCGATATGTCGAAGGTGTGACATGGGGCACGGTCACACATTCCGCGTCCGGAGGATGTGCGTCCTGACCGGCGTGCCCCGGTGCGGTTGGTAACGTCCGCTGCGTGCCGACCTCCCCGTCCCTGGCGCCTTCGCCGGCCTCGTCGCCCCGCGTCGTCCGCCACCGGCAGGCCGACCTGATCGTGACGCTGGTCGCGCTGGCGCTGGCCGTGTGGGTGACCAGCGGGCTGTGGCGGGACCCGAACGCCCGCGCCATCACGGTCAACTCCAGCGACCAGGCGCTCTTCGAATGGCTGCTGGCCTTCGGCGGCCACGCCGTGACCCATGGCGACAACCCGCTCTTCACCTATCTGGTCAACGTCCCCGACGGGGTGAACCTCGCGGTCAACACCTCGATCACCGTGTACGCGGTGGTCTTCGCGCCGCTGACGTACCTGATCGGGCCGCCCGCCACGTTCCTGGTGATCCTCACCCTCAACCTGGCCGCCACGGCGCTCGCCTGGTACTGGCTGCTCTCCCGGCACCTGGTCCGCAGCCCGCTCGCCGCCGCCGTCGGCGGGCTGTTCGTCGGCTTCTCCCCCGGCATGGTCTCGCACGCCAACGCCCACCTGAACTGGACGGCCGGTTGGCTGGTGCCGCTGCTGGTCTGGCGGACCTTCGCGCTGCGCCGCTCCCGGCACCCGCTGCGCGACGGCGCGATCCTCGGCCTGCTGGTGGCCGTCGCCTTCTCCATCGCCGCCGAGGGGCTCTTCTTCACCGCGCTGGCGCTCGGGGGGTTCGTCGCCGTGTGGGCGCTGCACCCGGCCCACCGCGCCGAGGCACGCGCGGTGCTGCCGACCTTCCTGCGCGGCCTCGGGGTGACCGCCGTCGTCGCGGGGGTGCTGCTGGCGTACCCGCTGTGGCTGCACTTCGCCGGGCCGCAGCGCTTCCACGGCACCGGCTTCGACGCGGTCATCCACTCCGAGGACGTGGCCGCGTACGCGGCGTACCCGCGCCGCTCGATCGCCGGGGAGGCGGGGCTGGGCACCCGGCTGGCGCCCAACCCGACCGAGGAGAACTCGTTCTTCGGCATCCCGCTGCTGCTGCTCGCCGTCGCCTGCTTCGTGGCGCTGTGGCGGCGGGCCGACGCCGGGCGACGGGCGACGCTCTGGGCGCTGGGCGTGACCGCCGTGGTGTTCACCGTGCTGTCGTTCGGGCCGGTGGCGAAGGTCGACGGGCGTCGTACGGACCTGCCGATGCCGTTCGACCTGCTCGGGCACCTGCCCGTGGTGAACGCCGCCCTGCCCGCCCGGCTGGCGCTGGTCGTGGCGCCGGTGATCGGGGTGCTGCTCGCGTACGCCGTCGACCAGTTCCGGGCCGACCCGCCCCGGCACCGCCGGACGCGGCTGGCCTGGCGGGCGGGGTTCGCGCTGGCGCTGCTGCCGCTGGTGCCGACCCCGCTGCTGACCATCGAACGCGAGCCGATCCCGCGCTTCATCACCGCCGGGACGTGGCGGGAGCACGTCTCCCCCGGCGGCGTGCTGACCCCGGTGCCGCTGACCCTCGACGTCTATCCCGACGGCCAGCGCTGGCAGGCGTACGCGCTGGCGCACCGGCAGGGCGAGTTCGCCATCCCCTCCGGCTTCTTCCTCGGCCCCGGCGGCCCGGACGGCCGCGGGCGCATCGGCCCGCCGCCGCGCCCGTTCGGCGCGCTGGTGGACCAGGCCGGCCGGACCGGGCTGGTGCCGATCATCACCGAGGGCAGCATCGAGGAGGTCCGCGCCGACCTGCGGCACTGGCGGATCGAGACGATCGTGCTGGCCGACGAGGTGCACGGGGCGAAGTGGCCGGTCGACGAGGAGGCGATCCGGCGTACCGTCACCGCGCTGCTCGGCCCGCCCGAGCGGGTGGACGACGTGTGGCTGTGGCGGGTCCCGCAGGGCTGAGCAGGGCCGCCCGGGCGCCCCGCCGCCGGGTCCTCCCGTGAGCCGCGTCACCGATGGTGACCGGCCGGTACGGGTCTAGGCTTGGCGGCGTGACCACGACGACCCCCGGCCTCACGGCCGTCCGCGCCGGTGTCCTCGACTACCAGGCCGCCTGGGACGAGCAGCGCCGGCTGCACGAGTCGGTGGTGGCCGGCGAGCGCGGCGACACCGTGCTGCTGCTGGAGCACCCGAGCGTCTACACCGCCGGCAAGCGCACGGAGCCCTGGGACCGTCCGATGGACGGCACGCCGGTCGTCGACGTGGACCGGGGCGGCAAGATCACCTGGCACGGGCCGGGGCAGTTGGTCGGCTATCCCATCGTGCGGCTGCCCGACCCGGTCGACGTGGTCGCCTACGTCCGCCGCACCGAGCAGTTGCTCATCGACGTCTGCGCCGAGTTCGGGCTGACCGCCGGCCGGGTCGAGGGGCGCAGCGGGGTCTGGGTGCCCGAGGACGACCGGGGCCCGGCCCGCAAGGTGGCGGCCATCGGCATCCGGGTCGCCCGCGGGGTGACCCTGCATGGCTTCTCGATCAACTGCGACTGCGACCTGGGGCACTTCGACCGGATCGTGCCCTGCGGCATCCGCGACGCCGGGGTCACCTCGCTCACCGCCGAACTGGGCCGCCCGGTCACCGTCGCCGACGTCCTACCGGTCGTCGAGCGCCACCTGCCCACCCTCGTCACGACCTGACCGGTGCGGATCGACCTGGTCACCGTCGTCGTGGCCGAGTACGACCCGGCCATCGCCTTCTTCACCGGGGTGCTCGGTTTCGACCTGGTCGAGGACTCCCCGTCGCTGACCAACGACGGCCGGCCGAAGCGCTGGGTCGTCGTCCGCCCGCCCGGCGCGCAGACCGGGCTGCTGCTGGCCCGCGCCGACGGCGACCGGCAGGCTCGATCGGTCGGCGACCAGGTCGCCGGACGGGTCGGTTTCTTCCTCCAGGTCGACGACTTCGACGCCACCCACCGGCGGATGGTCGAGGCGGGCGTCGAGTTCGTGAAGCCGCCGCGCACCGAGCCGTACGGCCGGGTCGCCGTCTTCCGCGACATCGCCGGCAACCTCTGGGACCTCCTCGGCCCACCCTGACCCCCGCCCCACCCTTCACCCCCCACCCCGCCCGCCCCCGGCGGCTCCCGCTGTCGATCATGAGGTTGACGGCGAAGTCGATCTCCGTAAGCGCCGCCAACCTCATGATCGCCGCCTGAGCCCCCGGCGTCAGGGGGTCAGGCGGTGGAGGTCGCGGGGGAAGGCCGTCACCTCCCGGACGTTGGTCGCGCCGGTGAGCCGGGCCACGAAGCGTTCCAGGCCGATGGCGAAGCCGCCGTGCGGCGGCATCCCGTGCCGGAACGCGTCGACGTAGCCGGCGTACGGCTCGACCGGTTCGCCCCGGGCGGCGAGCGCCGCCAGGTAGTCGGCGTGCCGGTGCAGCCGCTGCCCGCCCGTCACCAGCTCCAGTCCCCGGAAGAGCAGGTCGAACCCGTTGGAGTACGCGGGCCGCGCCGGGTCCGGATGGGTGTAGAAGGGGCGCTTCGCCATCGGGTAGCCGGTGACGAAGAGGAACTCCGAGCCGTGCTCCCGCCGCGCCCACTCGCCCAGCGCCCGCTCGTGCGCCGGGGCGAGGTCCGGCTCGTCGGCGGGCGCCCCGGCGATCCGCAACGCCTCGGTGAAGTGCACGGCGGGGATCTCGGCCGGCACGTCCGGGGCCTCGACGCCGAGCGTGGCGAGCGCGCCGCCGGACCGCCCGCGTACCGCGTCGAGCATGCCGGCCACGGTGTGCCGCAGGACGGTCATCACGTCCCGGTGGTCGGCGACGAAGCCCAGCTCGGCGTCGAGCGAGGTGTACTGCGCCAGGTGCCGTACGGTGTCGTGCGGCTCGGCCCGGAACACCGGCCCCACCTCGTAGACGCGCTCGAAGACACCGACCATGAGCTGCTTGTAGAACTGCGGCGACTGCGCCAGGTACGCGGGCCGGCCGAACCAGTCCAGCGCGAAGACGTTCGCCCCGCTCTCGGTGGAGGAGCCGACCACCTTCGGCGTGTGGATCTCCACGAAGTCGCGGGCGTCGAGCGTGGCCCGGAACCCGGCCACCGCCGCCGCCGAGACGCGCAGCGCCGCCGCGCGGGTCGGGTGGCGCAGCGCGACGGGCGCGTGGTCGAGCTGGGTGGGCAGGCTCGCGGTGAGCGCCGGCCGGTACAGGTCGAACGGCGGCGGCACGGCGGGCGGGCCGAGCGGTCGTACCGTCGGCGCGGTCAGCTCGACCCCGGCGGGCGCGGTCGGGTTCGCGACCACCGTGCCGGTGACCTCGACGACCGTCTCCTCGGTGAGTGCCTCCACCTCGGCGCGGACGGCCTCGTCGGTGACCACCACCTGGGCGAGGCCGGCGGCGTCCCGGACGATCAGGAAGGCCACCGACTTGAGCAGCCGGCGGCGGTGCACCCAGCCGGCGATCCGGACGGGCACGCCGACATGGGCGGAGAGCTGGGTGGAAAGGATGCGTTGCACGGCGGGCTGCTCCTCGATCGATCGCAACGCCTGCGCCGCCGCGGGGCGGCGAAGCATCGCCTCAGCCCCGTCAGGTGTGGGCGAGCGGGAAACCTCGCGGTGCCACCACACCTTCGCCCCCGCTGACGGGGGCCTCGTTTCGTCGCCTTTTCACCGGGGCCAGCCGGGCGGGCTCTACTGGGCCGTGCCGGGAAGGGACCTTCCGCCACATGCCGTTCTTCCCGCAGCTCGGGAGGGTCTTCGCGCGCCGGGGCCAGACCGCCTCGCAGCAACCGGCGGCTCTCTTCAACTGGCGGCCCGGGGCGCTACTCGGCTCCGTCACAGCTCTGCCGGGCACGCTAGCAGCCCACCGAGGCTCCTGTGACGGGTTTTTCCTGGCCCCGGTGTCCGGCGTCACAGGACTGGCGGGGTGACGCCGGTCGCCCGAGCTACATCGACGGCGGCCGTCGGGCGTAGGCTCGGTTTTGTGACGATCGAGCACTCCGCGCCGACGACCGGCCAGGCAGCGCGCACGACGACGCCCGCCCCCGAGGGGCGGCGCCTCCTGCGGATCGAGGCGCGCAACGCCGAGACGCCGATCGAGCGCAAACCGCCGTGGATCAAGGTCAAGGCCAAGATGGGGCCGGAGTACACCCAGCTGCGCGGGCTCGTCTCGCGCGAGGGGCTGCACACCGTCTGCCAGGAGGCCGGCTGCCCCAACATCTACGAGTGCTGGGAGGACCGGGAGGCCACCTTCCTCATCGGCGGCGACCAGTGCACCCGGCGCTGCGACTTCTGCCAGATCGACACCGGCAAGCCGGCCGAGTTCGACGCCGACGAGCCGCGCCGCGTCGCCGAGTCGGTGGTCTCGATGGGCCTGCGCTACGCGACCATCACCGGCGTGGCCCGCGACGACCTGCCCGACGGCGGCGCCTGGCTCTACGCCGAGACCGTCCGGCAGATCCACGCGCTGCAGCCCGGCTGCGGCGTCGAGCTGCTGATCCCCGACTTCAACGCGGTCCCCGAGCAGCTCGCCGAGGTCTTCGGCGCCCGGCCGGAGGTGCTCGCGCACAACGTGGAGACCGTGCCGCGGATCTTCAAGCGGATCCGGCCGGCCTTCCGCTACGAGCGGTCGCTGGACGTGATCCGGCAGGCCCGCGCCGACGGGCTGGTCACCAAGTCCAACCTGATCCTGGGCATGGGCGAGGAGCGCGCCGAGGTCTCCCAGGCGCTGCGCGACCTGCACGACGCCGGGTGCGAGCTGATCACCATCACGCAGTACCTGCGCCCCACCCCCCGGCACCACCCGGTCACCCGCTGGGTCAAGCCGGAGGAGTTCGTCGAGCTGCGCGAGGAGGCCGAGGAGATCGGCTTCGCCGGCGTGATGAGCGGGCCGCTGGTGCGCTCGTCGTACCGGGCCGGGCGGCTCTACCGGCAGGCGCTCGAGGCCCGCGAGGGCGCCCCGGTCACCGCCGGCTGATTCACCGGGGCGACGCGCCAGCGCGCCGCTCGACCGCGGGCCGGCGGCCAGGTGTCATGATCGACTCATGACGGCCGGGGTACGCCAGCGGTGGCGCGACGCGCGTCCCGCGCTCCCGCCGGCCCGGTGGCCCGTGCTGCCGACGGTCCTGACCGTGCTCGCCGTCGTGGCCGGGACCGGCTACCGCCTCGGCCTGCTGCTGCACGACGCGCCCCCGACCAACAGCGACGAGGCCACGATGGGGCTGGCCGCGCTGCACATCTCCCGCGGCCAGGAGTCCCCCGTCTGGTTCTACGGCCAGACGTACATGGGGGCGCTGGAGGCGTACCTGGCCGCGCCGGTGTTCGCGCTGGCCGGCCCGTCGACGCTCGCGCTGCGCCTGCCCACCCTCGCCCTGTACGCGGTCTTCGTCGTGCTCGCCTGGCGGCTGACGCTGCGGTTGACCGGGGACCGCTGGTTCGCCCTGCTCGTCGTGGCACTGCTGGCGCTGGGCTCCGACCGGGTGGTGAAGAACCAGCTCATCGCCGGGGGCGGGTACCCGGAGATGAACGCGGCCGGGGTGGCGCTCGCCGTGCTGTCGTACGACCTGGCGGTCGGCCGGCCTCGACGCCGGCTGCCACGCTGGGCGGCCTGGGGCTTCCTGGCCGGGCTGATGGCCTGGGTGGACCCGCTGGTGCTGCCGTACGTGGCGGCGACCGGCGCGGTGCTGCTCGCGTACGGCTGGCGGGAGCTGCGCGGCCGGGCCGGGGCGCTGCTCGGCGCCGCCGCGCTCCTCGGGGCCGGGCCGCTGCTGGCGCACAGCCTGGCGGCGGGGCGCAACCCGATCGCGGCGGTGCTCGCCGCCGGCGGTGCCGGGCAAACCGCCGGCTGGGCGGACCGGCTGCACGGGGGGCTGGTGCTCGGTCCCTCGCTGGGGATGGGGTTCTGCTCCCCCGGCCACTGCTCCCCCGCCCAGCTCTGGTGGTCGATCGCCCTGCCCCTGCTGCTGGCGGCGGCCGCCCTCTCGGCCTGGCGCGCGCTGCGCCCACCCGTCGGAGATCTTGGACAGTTGCCGTTCAGAGCCGACGGCAACTGTCCAGGATCCATCGTGACGACGGCGCCGGTGGGCGGGGCGGTCCGGCTCGCGCTCGTGGCGGGCGCCGTCGCGACGCTCGCCCTCTACGCGGCCAGCAGCGCCGCGGGGCGTACGCCGGTGGAGAGCTCCCGGTACCTGTCCTGCCTGCTCGTCTCCGTTCCGGCCCTGCTCTGGCCGCTCTGGTCGGCCGCCCGCCGCACGGCCGCTACGGGGACGGGCGCTACGGGCGCGGGGACGGACACGGGCGCGGCGGGCGCGGGGACGGGCGCGGCGGGCGTCGCACGGACGCTCGGTGGCGCCGGGGCGGGTGTCCGGTGGCGGGGCCCGACGCGGGTCGCGGCGGCCGTGGTGCTCGCCGCGACGCTGGGCACCGCCGCCGTGGCCACCGCCGGTGCGCTCGACGCCGCTTCGGCCGCCCGCGCCGAGGAGGCCCGGCACGCCGAACTGGTCGCCGCGCTGCGCCAGCGGGGCGTCCGGCACGTGTACGGCGGCTACTGGACCTGCAACCGGCTCACCTTCGCCACCCGCGAGGACGTGCGCTGCGCGGTCGTCGACGACGAACTGCGCCCGGGGCACGACCGGTACCTGCCGTACCGCCGGGCGGTGCGGGACTCGCGGGCGCCGGCCTGGGTCGCGCCGGCCGACTCGCCGCTGGCCGCCCGCCTGGACGAGCGCCGGCGCGCCGATCCGGCCGCGCTCGACCTGGTCACCGTCCCCGGCTGGCGGGTCTACCTGCCCCGCCACTGACCGGCGCGGCGGCCCCGGGGCGCCCCACCCGGCCGCGGACATCGCGACGTGCGGCGACCACTAGACTCTGCGGTATGGCAAAGCCCCAGGAGAAGGTCTCGTTCGGCCAGCGGCTGAAGCAGATCGGGATGGTGTTCAAGTTCACCGCCAAGCAGGACCGGTGGTTCGCGCCGTTGGCCGCCGGCGCGGTGCTGATCCCGCTCGCGCTCACCGTGGTCGCGGTCCTGCTCTGGGGCTGGCTGTGGCTGCCGCTGGGCATCCTGTTCGCCCTGCTCTGCCTGCTGATCGTGCTCAACCTGCGGTCCAACCGGGCGATGATGAACGCCGCCGAGGGGCAGCCCGGCGCGGCGGCCCAGATCATGGAGAGCATGCGCGGCGACTGGCGGGTCACCCCGGCGGTCAGCTCCACCACGCAGATGGACATGGTCCACCTGGTCATCGGCCGGCCGGGGGTGATCCTGCTGGCGGAGGGCAACCCGCAGCGGGTGCGCGGCCTGCTCGGCCAGGAGAAGCGGCGGCTGGCGAAGGTGATCGGCTCCGCCCCGCTCTTCGACTACGTGATCGGCCAGGAGGAGGGCGAGCTGCCGATCCGCAAGCTGCGGATGACGCTGATGCGGCTGCCGCGCAACCTCAGCGGCAAGGACGTCAACTCGCTGGACAAGCGGCTCAAGGCGCTCACGGCCCGCCCGCAGATGCCCAAGGGCGCGATCCCGAAGAACATGCGACCCGCGCGCGGCGCGTTCCGCCAGACGCGCGGTCGCTGACCCGCGACGCGTACGCCAGGAGCCGGGCCCGCACGAAGGGCCCGGCTCCTGGCGCGTCTCAGGGTCGGGGGGCGTCGGTGACGACGGAGCCCGCGAGGCGGTCGTGCAGTCCGCGGCGGTGGTTGTCCATCAGCAGGGCCGGCACGACCAGGGCGAGCAGCAGACCGCGCAGCAGGGCCCGCAGCACCCCGATGCGGCCGCCGTCGGCCCAGGAGACGCAGCGGAGCTTCGTGATGAACATGCCGGGCGTCTGCGCGAAGAACCCGAGGAAGAAGCCGTACTCGACGATCAGCACCAGCACGGGCGCCCACCCGTCGCGGACCGGGTCGGCGAAGCCCCGGGCGGCCAGGAGGCAAAGCACCCAGTCGATCACCAGTGCGCCGAACCGGCGGCCCAGGCTGGGCGGCGTGAAGGCGGGATCCGACGCGGGCGGTACGGGGCGATCATGCGGGTTGGTCACAACGGTCAAGGGTATCCAGGTGCGATGGACGGATCGGGGACGGTCGTCCGCACGGAACGCCGAAAAAGGGCGAAAGCGAGCAAGTATCAATAGAATGGCACAGCCGATGGCGTCCCGCCGCGCGGTCCGGCCCGCCCGAGCGGCGCGGATGACGCTCCGCGAGGGACGTAACACGGCAGAAACACTCAAGACATGGCCGGGCAACCGCGCGGCCATAGCGTCGCCAGGAGCCTAGCCACCCGTGGACGTGCCAGGAGGACGTGTGTTCGCCAATCCCGAGGAACTCCTGCGATACCTCAAGAACGAGGACGTGCGGTTCGTCGACGTACGTTTCTGTGACCTGCCCGGCGTGATGCAGCACTTCAACCTGCCGGTCGAGTCGGTCGACGACGCCTTCTTCACCGAGGGCCTGGCCTTCGACGGTTCGTCGATCCGCGGTTTCCAGGCGATCCACGAGTCGGACATGCTCCTGCTCCCGGACGTCGCCACCGCCTTCATCGACCCCTTCCGGGCGCAGAAGACCCTCGCGCTCAACTTCTTCATCCACGACCCGTTCACCCGCGAGGCCTACAGCCGCGACCCGCGCAACGTGGCGAAGAAGGCCGAGGCATACCTGGCCGCCAGCGGCATCGCCGACACCGCGTACTTCGGCGCGGAGGCGGAGTTCTACATCTTCGACTCCATCCGCCACGAGACCTCGGCGCACCAGTCGTTCTACTACATCGACTCGATCGAGGGCGCCTGGAACACCGGCCGCGAGGAGCCGGGCGGCAACCGCGGCTACAAGACCGCGTACAAGGGTGGCTACTTCCCGGTGCCGCCGGTCGACCACCTCGCCGACCTGCGTGACAGCATCGTGCGCCGGCTCGTCGACAGCGGCTTCACCGTGGAGCGCTCGCACCACGAGGTCGGCACCGCCGGCCAGTCCGAGATCAACTACCGGTTCTCGACGCTGCTGCACGCCGCGGACCAGCTCCAGCTCTTCAAGTACATCGTGAAGAACGAGACCTGGGCCAACGGCAAGACCGCGACGTTCATGCCGAAGCCGCTCTTCGGCGACAACGGCTCCGGCATGCACACGCACCAGAGCCTGTGGCTGAACGGCGAGCCGCTGTTCTACGACGAGACCGGCTACGCCGGCCTGTCCGACATGGCCCGCTGGTACATCGGCGGCCTGCTGCACCACGCCCCGTCGCTGCTGGCCTTCACCAACCCGACGGTCAACTCGTACCGTCGCCTGGTGCCGGGCTTCGAGGCGCCGGTCAACCTGGTCTACTCGCAGCGCAACCGCTCCGCCTGCACCCGCATCCCGGTCACCGGCAACAACCCGAAGGCCAAGCGGGTCGAGTTCCGCGTGCCGGACCCGTCGGCCAACGTCTACCTGGCCTTCTCGGCGATGATGATGGCCGGCCTCGACGGCATCAAGAGCAAGATCGAGCCGCCGGCGCCGATCGACAAGGACCTCTACGACCTGCCGCCGGAGGAGTGGGGCGACGTCAAGCAGGTGCCGGGCTCGCTGTCGGCCGTGCTCGACAGCCTGGAGGCCGACCACGACTACCTGCTCGACGGCGGCGTCTTCACGCCCGACCTGATCTCCACCTGGATCGAGTGGAAGCGCACCAACGAGGTCGACCCGGTGCGCCTGCGCCCGACTCCGCACGAGTTCGCCATGTACTTCGACTGCTGACGCACGCCCCACCAGCACCGGTCGGGCCGGCTCCGCGACTCGCGGGGCCGGCCCGACCGCGTAACGGCCACCGGCATACCTTCGCGTCCGTTATATTGCGTGCGTGGACACTCCGCTGCGCGAACCCACCTTCCTGATCCTCACCGCGCTGGCCGGCCAGCCGATGCACGGCTACGGCCTCATCCGCGAGGTCACCGCCCTCTCCGACGGGCGCGTGTCGCTGCGGCCGGGCACCCTCTACGGCGCGCTCGACCGGCTGGTCGACGCCGACCTGGTGGAGGTCGACCGCGAGGAGGTGGTGGACGGCCGGCTGCGTCGCTACTACCGCCTCTCCCCCGTCGGCGACGCCACGCTGACCGCCGAGACCGAGCGCATGCGCCGCAACGTCGAGGCGGCCACCGCCCGGCTGCGCGCCCGCGCGACCCGGCCGCTCGCGCCGCGTACCGCCGGGGGGTTGGCGTGAACGAGCTGGAGCGGCGCTACCACCGCCTGCTGCGCGCGTACCCGGCCGAGTACCGCCGGGCGCGCGGCGCGGAGATCGTCGGCACGTACCTCGACCTCGCCGGCCCGGGGCGGCGCTGGCCCTCGCCCGCGGACGCCGCGGACCTGCTGCGCGGCGGCCTGCGCCAGCGGCTGCGGGCCGCCGGGGCCGCCGACCTGATCCCGGGCGTACGCCTCGCCGCCGTCCTCGCCTTCCTCACCGCGACCGCGCTGGCGGGGGCCTGGTCGGGGCTGGAACTGCACCCACCGATGGCGCAATGGGGCGTGCCGCACGCCGGACCGTTCGTCTCGCTCGGGATCGGCGTGTGGGCCGCCTGGCTGCTCGCCGCGGCGGTGCACGCGGCGGCACCGGGCCGGTGGACCCGCCGCGCCGTGGCCCTCGCCCTGCTGCTCACGCTGGCGGTCGTGCCGGTCGCCGCCCTCGCCGACCTGCCCCGCCCGCCCCTGTTCGTGCTGCTGCCGCAGATCGGGCTGGGGTTGGTCGCACTCGGCCTCCCGGAGCGGCCACCCACGCCGGTCCGGGCGGCGCCCCTGCTCGCGGTCGCCGCCGCCGGCCTCACGAGTGTCAACCTGCTGCCCCGCTACGACTCCTACGTCAGCTACCACGGGTGGACGGCGAGCGGGATCCTGCCCGGCGCCGCCGTGACGCTGCTCGTGGTGGTGCTGCTGCTCGGCACGGGGCTCGCCCTGCGAGCCGACCACCGGGGCGGTTGGGCGCTGCTGGTCCTGCTGACCCCGCTCGGGCTGCTCTTCCTTCAGCCGCTGGCCGGCGCGCTCGACGGCAACATGCGCGGCGCGCCCAACGCGGGATGGGACGCGCTCGCCGCGACGGCCGTCGCGGTCGGCCTGGCCGGCCCCGCACTGCTGCCGCTGACGATCGCCCTGCGAAAGCGCCTGCGCGGCCCCGACCCGGTCCGATCCGGCGACCGCTGCCCGACCTGCGGACGCACCGCCGAGCGGGTCCCGTAGACCGCGGCGGCGGTACCCGCCCGGTCGGTGGAACGCCATGGGTGTCACCAGCGGGTTTTGACACCCATGGCGTTCCACCCGCCCCGGCCGATCGCGACGGCGCACGGCGGGCACCGGAACACGACGGGGCACCGGTGCGTGGCGGAGCCGCGACGGTGGGTGGTGGCGCGGCGGTGGGTGGTGGCGCGGCGGTGGGTGGTGGCGCGGACCGGCGCTCGCCGCGAGGGCCGCTCGCGCGGCGGCGGGGCGGTCAGCGCAGGGCGGCCTCCCATGCGTCGACGTGGGCGTCGAGATGCTCGGCGGTGCCCAGCCAGTACGGGCCGTCCTCGGTCCAGATCCGGGCCCACGGCTCGCGCCCCTGCTCCGCGCCCTCGCGCAGCAGGTCGTACATGGCCCGGGCGCGGCGACCCAGCAGAGCGGCCAGGGCCGGGCGGGACGCCTCGTCGAGGCGGTAGCCGTCGGCGAAGGCGCGCAGCCGGGTCGCCGACTCGGCCACCGGCCGGTCCGGGCGCAGGCCCGCCATGCTCTGCGCGGCGTACGCGACATCCCAGAGCCGGGAGCCCGGCGCGGCGCCGTCCCAGTCGATCAGCACCCAGCCCCGGTCCGCCCTGATCAGGTTCCAGGGGGCCACGTCGTTGTGGCAGACGAGTTCCTCGCGGTCCGGCGGGATGAGCCGCTGCCACGCCGCCCCGACCGGCGGGACGAACCCGGCCAGCGCCTCGTGCAGCTCCGCCAGCATCCGGCCGATCGCGAACAGGTCCTCCACCGGGTACGTGCCCGCCACCGCGCCGACCTCGCCGGGGACGTACTCCAGCACCTGCCGGCCCCGCGCGTCCCGGCCCAGCGGTCGGGGAGCCCCGGAGAATCCCACCGCGTGCAGGTGTGCCAGCAGGGCGTCCACCGCGTCGGTCCAGGGGCCGACCGGGCGGCGCACGGTGTCGCCGACGCGCACCACGCCGACGGTGGCGTTGCCCGGCAGCGGTTCCTCGGCTGCGCTCACCCCACGATCATGGACCCACCGGCCGAGGCACGCGGCACGACCCCATCGGCCGAAGCACGCGGCTCGGCCCCACCAGCCGAAGCGCGCGGCTCAGCCCCACCAGCCGAAGCGCGCGGCTCGGCCCCACCGGCCGAGGCACGCCGCACGGCCCCACCGGCCGGAACGCGCGCACGGACCCGCCCGGCAGGGGCGGGGCCGCACGGCCCCGCCACCGCCTGCTCCGGCCCCGCAGGCCGGAGCGGGCTCCTCAGCCCGGACGCGCGGCACCGGTGCGGCGCAGCCGGAGCAGTCCCCACGCCGCCAGCCCGACCGCCAGCGCGGTCATCGCCAGCGCGCCCGGGGCCTTGGTGAGCCGGGCCAGGTTGGTGCCGTCGGGCAGGGTGAGGAAGGCCGCCGCCGCGCAGGGCGCCACGAACCAGGTGGTCCGTCTCGCGGCGACGGCGAGCAGCGCCAGCGGCCAGGTGGCGTACCAGGGATGGAACACCGGAGCCAGCACGACCGTGGCGGCCAGCGCCAGCCCCGCCCCGAGCAGCGCGACCCGGGGTCGGGCGGCGTCCGTGCGGGCCGCCCTCTGCCGGACGCCATCCAGGGGACGGCCAGGACCGGGGCGGCGTTGGTGAGGTCGGCGCAGCCCCGACCAGGCCCGCCACCACAGCGTCACCACCGCCACGGCGAGCAGCAGCACGCCCGCCGCGCGGGTGGCCGGCACGGCACCCGGCTCCCGGCCGAGGAGCCCGCCCGCGTAGTCGACGACGAAGCCGACCGCCGTGGGCGGGGAGGTCCACTGCTCGGAGTCGCCGCTGCGGGTCAGCCCGCCCACCCAGCCGAGGCCGAGGCCGGACAGCAGCGAGCTGACCGCCACCGCGCCGAGCGCCCCGCCGGCCAGCCAGCCGCCGTCGCGCAACAGCGCCCGGACGGTGTGGCGGCCGGGCACCGCCGCCAGCGCCGCGAACGGGAGCACCACCACGGCGGTCGCCTTCACGGTCACCGCCAGCCCGAGCAGCGCCCCGGCCAGCAGCAGCGACCCCGCCCTGCCGGGCCGGCGGACCACCACGAGCAGACCCGACAGGAGCAGGCCGAGCATCACCGCGTCGTTGTGCGCGCCGGCCACCAGGTGCACCCCGAGCAGCGGGCAGGCCAGCGCCAGCCACACCGCCCGGCGGGTGGGCACGCCGGCGGCCCGGGCCAGCCCCGGCAGACATCCGGCCGCCAGCAGCACCCCGGCGACCGCGAGCAACCGGAACGCCACGATCGCGCCCACAAGACCACCGCCGAGGGTCACGGCGAACGCGGCGAGCAGCACGAAGACCGGCCCGTACGGCGCCGGCGTGTCCCGCCAGATCGGCGCGACCGACTCCACCCAGGGGCAGCCGGCCCCGGCCACCCCCGTGGCGTACGGGTCGGCGCCGTGCGCGTACGTCCAGCCCTGACAGGCGTACGAGTAGACGTCCCGGCTGCCCAGCGGCGGCGCGGCCAGCAGCGGCAGCGCCCACAGCCCGGCCGTCCGGTACGCCCACCGCGTCGACGGCGCACCGCCGCGCAGCGCCCACCAGGCGCCGACCATCAGCCCGGCGCCGCCCAGCCACAGCGCGACGGTCCACGGCCCGCCGCCGGGGTCCGGCACGGCGGTGGTCCGGGGCAGCGCGCCGCCGAGCCAGCCGGCGACGGTCAGCAGCACCGCCCCGGCCAGCCCGGCCCAGCGGGCGGACCGGGCGGCGCCGGATGACGGCGACCGCACCCCAGGCGGCGGCGGAGGCCCCGGCAGCGACTGAGGCCCCGGCGGCGGGCGGCGGGGCGGGGGGCGGCGGGGCGGCGGGGTGCCGGGCGGGAGCGGCGGGGGGCCGGGAGCCGTG